>JASJBD010000045.1 GCA_030066665.1 Gammaproteobacteria bacterium | reverse complement strand
GTCGCAAGTTTGACCGACGGGCCGCCTCGCGTCCAGATTGCCGCGCTACCGGGGCTTGGCTATGCTGCGGTCAGGTACAAGTGGGGCAGACATGGACGCGTTGCGACAGGTCTTCGATCAGATCGATATCCGCGGTGGCGTCGCGGTCTGGGTCTTGAGCGCGCATTTGTATGCCGTATTGACACCGCTGGTGCTGTGCGTCGCGGTATACCTGAACCATGATTACCTGGCGCAGATTACCGATTACCCGGGACTCTTGTATCTGGCGGTTGGCTTCATGAGCGCCGGGGGTGCCTTTGAAGTCTCGCAAAATAATATCGATCGCTGGTACCTGACGCCGGAAACCGCCAGCGCGAATGGGACCAGCTTCTGTGACTTTCTGTTTTACTGGTTCGGCACGCTCGGGCAGGCGTCGATCGCGATTGCACTGGCCGGTTCGAGCTGGTGGGTCGTGGCCATTGCGATCGCGACCGCGGTGGCATTTCCGTTTACATATTTTTCCGGCGTGGCCACCTTTGCGCCGCTGTCGATAATCGGGCTGCTTGGTGTCTTCCTGGCCTACCTGGCCTTTGGTGACCCGATCATTTTCCTGCAGTTGCTGATGACGGCCGCGACCATGTATTTCTTTACCGTGCTGTTACGAACCGGAAACCAGAACCTGCATGGCTTCACTACGACCGCATCGGCCTCCGGCATCTGGTTCCTGGCGCTGGCCATCACCAACGGGGCGGCCGGGACTCAAACCAGCTGGATCACCGTGGCGGTGATCGTCGCGATCTCAATCATTGGTGGCTTCTTGCTGTGGCCTGTCTTGATGAGGCTGCAGCCGACGCCCCGGCCGTTTCAGGAAGCAGCAACCATTAACGGTTGAGCATCGGACCAATAATCGAAGATCGAAAAAGATGATTTTTCGCCTGTTCCCAACAATAAGCTGGAACAAGACAGCCTTGACCTGCGGACCGAACAGGATTTCCTGAACGAATTGCTCGTGCCAACTTCTGATCGAGAGGTACCTGACGCGTCAAAAACCCGCTTGGCAGAACTGGTCAAGCGAGCGGACGCCGCGCGCGAACAGGCCGCCACGCGAGTCAGTAATTTGGTGGGTGAGCTCGCCAACTCACAAACATTGCCAGCGTGCTCCGGAGTCGCCTGGAGTCGGCCGCCGATCCGGCATCGCCGCCGGACTGCGGATTCGTAGCGACCTGTATTACGCGATAGGCGAAACCTTTCGCGATGCTGATATTGAGGTACCCTTCCCGCAGTGCACTGTGCATCTGCAGTCAAGTTCCGAAACAGAGCAGTAATAAAGGAAGAACGAATGCGTATCTGGATCGTGTGTCTCGCGAGCCTGTTTACTCTGCCCTCAGCGGTCGCACAGGATTTTGGCGGTATCGAAAATGCCGATGACAATTTCCAGGGGCGTTCCTATTCTCCTTACGCCGACCGCAACTTCCCGGACCGCCCGTTATGGGGCGATACGCATCTGCACACGGCCTTGTCTTTCGATGCCGGGGCTTTCGGTAATCGCCTGGTGCCGGAAGATGCTTATCGCTTTGCTAAAGGTGAGGAGGTTACATCCACCGGCGGTTACAAGGTTCGCCTGTCGCGTCCCCTGGACTGGCTGGTCGTGTCCGACCACTCGGACAACATGGGCCTGTTCACCCGCATCTACGACGGCCACCCGGATATTCTGGCCGACCCGGAAGGCCGCCGCATCTACAACATGATCAAGGCCGGCGGCCAGAACGCCGTGCAGGCGGCCGCCGAACTTATTGATGCCTTCTCACGCGGCATCAAGGTTTCAGATGCGCTGGCCGTGGAACCCGGCACGCCGGCGTTTCGCTCAACCTGGGAACACATCGTCAACGCCGCCGAAGACGCGAATGATCCGGGCAGATTCACGGCTTTTATCGGCTACGAATGGACCTCGCTCGATAACGGTGACAATCTGCACCGCGTTGTGATTTACCGCGACGGTGCGAACAAGGCCCTGCAGATCGAGCCCTACACCACCGCCGAGCCATTCGGCAGTACCGATCCGCGCGATCTCTGGGACTGGCTGGCCAACTACGAGCAGTTCACCGGCGGCCAGATCCTCGCGCTGGCGCACAACGGCAACCTGTCGAATGGCGTAATGTTCCCGGTGGAGAATCAGTTCACCGGGCGGAAGCTGAATCGCAGCTACGTCGAGCAACGCGCGCGCTGGGAGCCGCTGTACGAAGTCACGCAGATCAAGGGCGATGGCGAAGCGCATCCATTCCTGTCACCGGATGACGAATTCGCCGATTACGAGAACTGGGACCGCGCCAACCTGAACGCGAGTGTCATGAAAGAAGATTCGATGCTCGAGTTCGAATATGCGCGCTCGGCGCTGCGCAACGGCCTGGTGCTGGAGCAGAAGTTCGGCGTGAACCCGTACAAGTTCGGCATGGTCGGCTCGACTGACAGCCATACGAGCCTCGCCACGGCAGCAGAGGAAAACTTTTTCGGCAAACACTCCGGCACCGAGCCGGAGCCGGACCGCATGAAGCACGTGGTCGCGCAGTTCGGGGATTTTCGCCTTGAGGCCTGGGAGATGGTTGCGTCCGGGCTGGCCGCGGTCTGGGCCCGCGAAAATACGCGCGAGTCGATCTTTGAAGCGATGATGCGCAAGGAAGTCTACGCGACCACCGGCTCGCGCATCCTGGTGAGATTCTTCGGCGGCTGGGACTTCGTCGAGAAGGATGCGTTGAGTCGCTTGCCGGCCGAACTCGGTTACATGAAGGGCGTACCGATGGGCGGCGATCTAAGTGCGGCGCCGGAAGGCCAGGCACCGAATTTTCTGGTCGCGGCAATGAAAGACCCCCTCAGTGGCAATCTCGACCGAATCCAGATTATCAAGGGCTGGCTGGACGCCGAAGGCAATACGCAGGAAAAAGTCTATGACGTAGTCTGGAGTGACATGGATCTTCGCGAGCGCGACAAGAAAGGCCGCGTGCCGCTAGTGGGCAACACTGTGAACATTCCAGCCGCGACCTGGCTTAATACCATCGGCGATCCGGAACTGATTACGGTGTGGCGCGACCCCGACTTCGATCCGACCGTGCCGGCATTCTATTACGCGCGTGTCATCGAGATTCCGACGCCACGTTGGACCGCCTACGACAAGCAGCGCTACGCGCTGTCCGGCGTCGACAAAGAGATTCCGATGACGACGCAGGAGCGCGCCTATACATCGCCGATCTGGTACACGCCGGGAGAAAACGATGATGAGTAACTTCGTGACGACGAAACCCCTGCGGGGCGATTGGACTACGGTTTCGTCGATCGCCGTTTTGCAAACATCACTGACGTCGCTGGCATTCTCCTCAAGGCAAGCCAGGATTCGGCTCTCACCCATCCGAACATTGTTGCAGTGGATCTCGATGTCGCCAGCACAGGACTCGGCCACGTAGTTCAGCGCCGCTGCCATCTGCTCCATTGCAGCCGAAGCGCGATACAGGGCGGAGGAGCATTGTCCCGACAGTTTGTCCTGGTGCGCATAAGCGCGGCCAACATGCGTTGTGGATAACCGGGCGTGACCTGGCTGCCGAACTTCGCTCTATCTTCCTTGCAGGCCTCGGCGACGTAGTCGCGCAGGCCGTCCTGCGCCTGTGCAGACAGGCTCACGATCAGGGCGGCGACAACCGCAAAAGACCGGGTTTTTGTACTTGTTGTTTTCATTATGGGTGACAGCAGCGCGTAAGGCTGCCAGCAGTTGACTGAATTCGATATCCGGATTGCGTCCGAGTCCCCTACAGCATTTCCAGGACTTCGAAAGCCACGCGTTCACCCGATTCCATCGCGCCCTCCATGCCGCGATTGGAGACCGCCGTATGCTCGCCGCAGAAATGGAGCCGCCCATGCGGCTTGCCGACATGCGGGGCCAGTGTGCTGACCTGACCGGGTTGCCACACCGCCCAGTCGCCGGACGAGAACGGATCGCGGTACCAGGACTTGTACTCGACGATTTCCAGCTTGCCTTTTGCAGCAGGTCGGTGGCGCTCAATGTCCGCAATCACGGCAGCCTTCGCCTGCTCATCCGGCATCTGGTCCAACAGCGCGGCGCTGTGGCCGCGGATCCAGGCCGTTACGCTCGTCACCTCAGCCGGATCATCCCCCTTGTGTTCGCCGACAAGGCTGCAGACCAGACCATCGCTGAACATGTTGGGTGACAGGCCGTCCTCTTCCCAGAAGGGCTCCTTTGCGATCATGTGCGCCTGGTTGATGATCTGGGAGTTCAGCGTCTGCACCGCGCGGGCCTGTTCCGGCGGCAAGACCGGGTCGATCTTGATCCGGCGCAGCACGGAGCAGGGGATGGAGCAGATTACATGGTCGGCTTTGTATTTCGTGCCGTCCGCGCAGTGCACTTCGGTCTGGCTACCGTCGCTGCGCATTGCCGTGACGTTGCGACCAAACTCGATGTCGCCTTTGAACGCTGCCGCCATCCCTTCCGGAATCGCCTGGTTGCCGCCTTCCGCAGTCAGGAACGGCGATTGTCCCGGCACGGCCAGTTGCTGTTGAGCGGCGATGAAGCTGGCGACGAACAACATCATCAATGTCGACACGTCGTAGGCTGAATTGCCGTGCGATGGCTCGATGTTGTAGGTCACATTGATAATGTCGTCGCTCACACCTTGTTGAACCAGCCAGTCCCGGTAGGGGATATCGAGAGTGGCATTTTCCGGTTGGACCCAGGCGTCGCTCGATTTCAACGGATTCGCCTTCGCCAGTACGCCACCGAGATAGGCCCACGGTGGCACTGCGCGCGCCTGTTCCGGGAAGGGATTGCGCGGATGGCTGGGCCAGTCCTGCATGCTAATGTGCTGACCGTCGAGAAATAGCTCACGCTTCGCGTAGTACTGGATTACCGGCGTGAGTTCGCGAATGCCGACGCCATAGGTTCGTGCCGCATCCACCAGCCGCGCGTAACCGGGGCCAAACGAGGTACCCCCGACCTCCGGGTTCCCTGGCAGCGTGCGGTAGGACAACACGCGACCGCCAACGCGATCACGGCCCTCGATGATTCGCACCTTCGCCCCGGCTTCCTGCAGCAACAGACCGGCTGCAAGTCCCGACAGGCCGGCACCGATAATCAGAACCTCGCTGTTGTTCTGTGCCCGGACTACCTGCGGAGCGGCAAATACCGCGGTCGTTGCCGCCATGGCCTGCAGCATGGTCCGCCGGTTGAGCGTGGTCGCGCCATCTTTCATGTTCTTCTCCCTGTTCTTCCAGATCCCCGTCGTGCGCCGAGCAACAACAGCAGCAGCACCGCCGCCAGGCCGAGACTGTTTGACCCGCCCGGCAGTTCGTTAATCGGCGTTGGGCCGGCCGGGCCCATCACCATCACCTCGGACTGGGTCACGGTCGACTCGCCATCATTGTCCATCACCGTCAATGAGAAACCGAGCGTGGCTGATTCGCTCGGCGCGGTGAACGACGGTGCGGCAATTGACGGATCATCCAGTTGCACGGTCGGACCGTTCGTCTGCACCCACATGTAGGATGCGATGCTGCCGTCGACGTCCGTGATGTTCGTGGCATCGAGTTGCACTGTGGCCCCCGCGGCGGCGACCTCGGGTTGACTGCTTGGCGTCAATGCGACCGGCAACAGGTTGCCAATCGAGAAGCTGCCTGAAGCTGGCACGCGCCCCATCAACCAGTTCAGCGATTCGCTGATGGTCTGCCGCTCCACGCCGACGAAGCCGTGTGCGTTGCCGCCATTTGCCGTCAATGGAATCGGATTGCCTTCGACGTCGAGATAAGGCAACAGGACATAGGTCGCGTCGACACCGGCGCCCTGTGCTGCCGTGAGTACGTTCTGCGACATCATATCCGGTGTGAATTCGTCGCCGTCCGCGCGCATCAGCAAAGCCGGTATTGTCAGGTTTGTGATTTCCCGTTCCACTACCGACAGTGTGTTCGGGCCCCAGAAACTCATCCAGTTATTCGGCGTGCGTGTCAGCGGTTGACCGAAGATGGTCTGGTAGTCCCGCAAAATGTCGCCTTCACCAGCGGCAATCAGTTGCTCGTTCAGCGCAACAAGGCCTGAGTAGCCGTCGTCCGGGCCGAGGAGGACTTCGTTGAACAGCAGGTTCTGGGCAGTGCTGCGGCCGTCGTCGACCGTGCCATACAGGCCAACCGCGGCGACCCGGTTATCGTTGATAAACACGGGATAGATCGCGGCGTTTTGGGTGCCCTGGCTGTGGCCGGTAACGAACACCGACTGGTAGCCGAGATCGGCGAGTAGATCGATGCCGGGGCCGAGGTCGGCCACGGCGTCCTCGAACAGCACGGTGCCACCGCCACCGGTCGGGCCGAAATCGCGGCGATTCAATGCCAGCACCGTAAAACCACTCTGGCTGCCCCACAGCCCCCAGAGTTTCGGCACGCTGAACTCGAAGCTGCCCATCGCGCCATGGGAAACCAGCACGGCTAGATCGCGAGGTGCCGGGTTGGCGGCATCATCGCTGGGCACGTAGAGCGCACCATTGAGTTGCACGCCGTCGTCTGCCTCGACTGTTACCGGAAACACATTGACGTCGATATTGGCGCGGGTCTCGCACAAGAGGCCGGCGGTATCGACCCCGGTGCCACCGTCGCAGCTATCATTGCCGTTGGATCCCGCGTTATCGCCGATCATGACATCATCGTCGGCCTCACCGAGCAAGGTGTCGTTCCCGCCCTCGCCTCGAAGGTTGTCGTTCCCGTCGCCGCCGCAAATGGTGTCGTTGCCGTCACCACCGAGAATATTGTCATCGCCGCCAAGCCCGACGATCACGTCGTCGCCATTCGTGCCAACGAGTTCATCGTTATTCGCTGTGCCGATGATTGTTGCGGCCAGGCCGTCACAGGTTTGCGCTGCGGCCTGTCCTGCGGCCGCAAAGAGCAACGCGCCTCCGATCAGCGCGCCAAGCACGTGAGATTTCACCATCGAATTTTGTTATCCGTTTTAGAACCGGTAGCGGACGGATCCCTGGAACTGAGCGGCCTGGCCGCTGGCACCATCTTTATCCTTCCGCTCACCCAATAATAACTCGCCGCCAATATCGATGCGCGGCACCGGCGACCAGATCAGGTTGCCGCTGACGCGCCAGGTCTTGTCGTAGGCGTCGTCGGGCTCGAAAACGAAATTGTCGATGTCCACGACACTGGCGATGAAGGTCGACCGGAGCGTGTCTTTCCACCACTTCTGTAACGAGACATAGCCCGCGAAAACCTGGTAGCCGTTCAGTTTGCCCTCGCTATCGAACACAGCGTCCTTGCCGCCAACCGTACTCAGGTCGTTGATATAGCGCCCGTAACCTTCACCGTAGTTGAGCTCAAAGCTGAGACTATCGCGCCGATTGCCGAACCACTGAACGAAACGCCGACCGCTCACGCTGAAACCCCAGGCGTTGATTGAGTCCCGCACGTTGTCGTCCAGTTCCCACCGTGCCTTCAGGCTACGTAGTAGCACCGAGGCTTTGATGTTCCAAACTTCCTGCACGTCACCGCGGATACTGGCGACGAAGTCGGGGAGTTGGCTGATGCCCCGCCCGTCGGTGACATCCGGTTGCGGGTCTTCCAGTGAAATTATCAGGTTCCAGTCCTGACCCAGCTGCGGGAAGTAGCGAAGCTGCGTCTGGCGTGCATTGATCGTGCCGTTGATGCCCTCGAAATCGATTTCCTCGGGGGACGATTCGATATCCATGAAGTTCGTCCAGGTTTTGCCGGCCATGAAGTCCTTAAACTGCCCGAACGCATGACGCAACCGAAAGACATCTTCGTCCTCACCGCCGGCAAAGTCGCCCTCGATGAAGGCACGTAGTTGCCCGGCTTGGGTATTTTCACGTAACTCCAGATTGAGACGCGACTGCTGCACCGAAAGGACGGCTTCCTTGTCGCCCTGGAATGCGCCCCGTGTCGGAATCGTGCCGACGATGAACCGGTTTTGCGATCCCAGCGCATCGAGGCTTTGCACCAGGTTGGCTTTGACGAAGCCGCCGATTCTCAGCGCGGCATTCGTACCGGGCAGTGGGAGCGCACCAGGAAACTCCGTCTCATCATAGTCCGTGGTAGTTTCTCGCTTGACCGGCGATTCCGCGACCGTGGTTTCGAGGGCCTCCAGTCTGGCTCGAATCGCCCGCTCTGCTGCAGTCAGCTCCTCGACGTCCGTCGCGCCGAGCACATCCACTCGCGCTTGCAGCGATTGAATCGCATCGTTCTGAGTTGCCAGCAGCTTGGCCTGTTCGTCCAGCCGTTGGCGCTGCTGTTGCAACTGCTCGTCCTGCCGGCGCAGCATGTCGAGCAATTCGTTGACGCCGACCTCGGGTCCAGCACCAGATTCCTGGGCCAATGCCGGCGCGCTTAGTGCGCCGAGCAACAAAATGGCCAGAATGTGTTTACCGTGTTTGCTTGTCGATTCCATGGATTCAGTCTCTTGGAAGCTTGGTTTAGCCGGTTCAGCGCGGTATTTTGACCGCACTGCGGTGTGGTTTCAGCCCCGGCCGGAACTTGCGCGCACGCGCAGATCCAATTACAACTGGACCCGGGGGTTGCCGCCTGCGAGGCGGCCAGCACAAGTAGAAACAACACGGAGCTCACGATGACCCACTGGAATACGTTGATCCGCTGCCTGTCGGCGGTGGTGATGATTCTCGCGCTAATGGCCTGTGGGCCGCAGGAACCGCCGGCCGAGAGCCAGGCGGCGGCGGACATGCCGACCGGCGGTGAGAGTGCCGCGGAAGGGACCGACATGGCCAGCCAGGCCAGACCCTCGGAAGGCGAAGCGCCGGCCGATGCGGAAGGCGCCGAGCTGCCGGTCCGCCAGATCCCGAATATTCCGGAGGCGGCCGAGGCCTATTACGCCCCGGACAATTATCACGTGATCGCCCAAACGCAGGATCCGGATGCGACGCCGCCCGAGGAGCGCGAGGCCGGCGGCGCGCTGACCTGGATTTTCACTGATGACGGCGAGAAGAAATGGCGCATCGGCGACCGCGGCCAGGACGCCTGTTCCTACTTCTTCCCCGACATGAAACGCGTGGTGTTCACGTCAACGCGCGACAACATGGATATGCCAATTGGCAACTGGTCCGACGAGCGTGAGTATCCGCAGGGTGCGGAACTTTACATCGCCGATCTCGATGGTTCGAATATCAAGCGACTGACGGACAACGAATGGTACGAAGCCGAAGTGTCCATCTCACCGAACGGTGAATGGGTCGTGTTCGGCCGGCAGATCGACGGCAAGATGGACCTGTGGCGTATGCGACCCGACGGGACAGACGAGGAACAGCTCACTTTCACGGAGGACTGGCAGGAGGGCGCGCCGTTCTACCTGCCCGACAATCGCACGATTCTGACGCGGGCCTGGAGCCGCGAGATTTACGGCACGGTTCGGCCCACACCGATGACGGTATTCACGGTTGATGCCGAAACCAAGGAAATTACCCAGCGCACGTTCGATAAAGGCATGAACTGGGCGCCGTATCCGGCACCCGATGGTCGCCATTACGTGTTTGTGCGAATCATCGAAGGCAACAACTGGGAGATCTTCCTCGGTGACCTCGCCGGAGGTGAGCCGAAGCGCCTGACCTTCAACAAGAGCTTCGACGGTTTCCCGTCGCTGTCGCCCGACGGCAAGAAGATGCTGTTCACGCGCAGTCATGGCGGTTTCATGTCCAATCTGTACACGTATGTCATGGATGTGTCTTCGCTGAACATCGGTCCGGATCAGTGGACCGGCGAAGTGCCGGCGATTACACCACCGGAAGGTGCGGAGCAGGTCGCGGCGCGGTGAACGTCACTCGGCTCGGTTGCCTCGGTGCCAGCCTGCTGGCGGGCGCCGGGGTGCTGGCCGATGAGCGTGAACTACCGTCCGTCGAAATCCCGGGAATCCCGGACGCGGCCGAAGCCTACTGGGCGCCCGACAGCTATCATCTGATCGCGCAAACGCGTGATCCCAATGCGCTACCGACCGAGCGCGGTGGCCGGGGAGCCCTGACCTGGATCTTTACTGCCGACGGCGCGAAGAGCTGGCGCGTCAACGACCGCGGCCAGGATGGCTGTTCGTATTTCTTTCCGGATCAGAAACGTGTCGTGTTCACGTCGACGCGCGACAACATGGACATGCCGGTCGGTAACTGGTCCGACACCAACAATTATCCGCAGGGCGCCGAGTTGTACAGCGCCGATCTCGACGGCAGCAATCGAAAGCGACTGACGGACAACAAGTGGTACGAAGCCGAGGTGTCCGTTTCGCCGGACGGTGAATGGTTGGCCTTCGGCCGCCAGATTGATGGCAACATGGATATCTGGGTCATGCGTGCCGATGGCAGCGATGAGTTCCAGGTGACACGGACTGAGGACTGGCAGGAAGGCGCGCCGTTTTTCATGCCGGACGGTGAACACATTATTTTCCGCGGCTGGCTGAAAGCCGAATACGGCAAGATTACCCCGACGCCAATGACGATTTTCACGATCAAGCGGGATGGCACCGACTGGCGCCGACACACCTTCGATCGCGGCATGAATTGGCACCCGCATCCAGCGCCGGACGGCCAGCACTATGTGTATGTTCGTGCCGAGACGCCGAACAACTGGGAAATCTATCTGGGCAACCTGGCGACCGGCAAACATCGCAGGCTAACTTACAGCGATAAACTGGATATCCTCGCCATGGTGTCGCCGGACGGACAGAAGATGAACTGGGGCCGGGCTACCGGACAGGGTTTTTCGAATATTCGCACCTTTGTGATGGATGTATCGTCGCTGAACCTCGGGGCTGAAAACTACGTCGAGTTCGATCCCGAGTGGGGCGAAGCCATGCCGATGGCGGCGGGTAACTAGAAAGCACGGCCATGTACATCAATTTCTGGTACCCGGCCGAATGGAGCGAAAAGCTCACGGATCAGCCCGTGAAAGCGCGCATGCTCGGACAGGATTTTGTGCTGTTTCGTGACAGCAACGGCAACGCGCATTGTCTGTCCGACACCTGCGTTCATCGCGGTGGTTCGCTCGCAGCCGGCAAACTGGTCAACGGGTGCGTGCAGTGTCCCTATCACGGCTGGCAGTTCGACGGGCACGGCGTCTGTCAGCGTATACCGTCCCTCGGGCCAGACGCGCGCATTCCGGGCCGGGCGCGGGTCGACAGTTATCCGGTCGAAGAGCACTACGGCATCGTGTTCGCGTTTCTTGGCGACCTGCCGGCCGACGAGCGTCCGCCAATAATGGGTATTCCTGAATACGGCCAGCCCGGCTGGCGCGCCACGTCGCAGGAGCGCTGGGCCGAGTGCGACTACCGCCGCCAGGTCGAAAACGCACTCGACCCAGCGCATAACGAATTCGTGCATCCGACGCATGGTTTCTCCGGTTCCCGCGACGACTACCGGGTGCCGGAGCTGACCATCGAAGAAGATCAGTGGAGCAGCGGTTTTCTGACCACGTACTACGCACCGCCACTGAAAGACGAAAAAATGAAAGCCGCATCGGGCCGCTCCGAAGACGCGGTGATCGAGGCGGGCAGTCATCATTTCGGGCCGAGTGTCATCCGGACGAAGATTCATCCGACGGCGGAAGTATTTATCCACCAACATGCATACAAGCTGCCAGTGGATGAAGCCCATGTCCGCACATTCCTGATCCAGACACGCAATTTCTTGCCGGATGAAGGCAGCGATGCACGCTTCAGGGAGCGTAATAACGTTGTTGCCGATCAGGATGCGGAGGTACTGGCGGAATTGCACCCGTTCTTCTCACCCGAAACGAACACGCACGAGTTCATGTTGCCCGCAGATCAGGCGGTCGTGCGTTACCGCGAAAAACTGTCGGAATGGCAAGCGCGTGGCTGGCGTATTGACGTAGACGCAGTCAACGAACAACGTGGTCGCGCAGCGTTTGCGATTCCGTCGCCGGCGCGGCGCGAAAAACCCGGTGGCTGGGTAATTGACACCGTGCCGTTGATGCGCGGCGCGGCCGCCGCGGAAGATGCCGCCGAAGCAGCCGGGTAGGCGTGTGGCCTACGTCGCCGTCTGCCGGGACGATCCAGAGCGGGATACGGCGACGTTGCGTATCGAAGAAAGAGACCGGCACTTTGCTTACATCGAAAGTATCCTGGATCGATTGCTGGTGGCTGGGCCTTTGACGGCCGAACCGGGCCAGCCCTACGGGGCAAGCCTGTTCATCTACGCCGTCGACACCGAAGCCGAGGCGCGAGAGTTGCTGGAGAACGATCCGTATTTTCGCGCCGGCATCTATACTGACGTGAGGTTCGAGGCGTTTCAGCCGGCAGCCGGCGAGTGGATTGGCGGAAAAATCTGGTAACGAGTGCTCGTTACCACTGCCGGACGCGGCCGGTATCGACGTGGATGAAATCCGACTCCGGATAAAAGCCGACGCCTCCGGCGCGCAAGTCGAGTGCGGCTTGGCGCAGGTTAGCAATTGGCGTACCCGGTAAGCGGATGTCAATGGCCTTGCCCTGCATGTGCAGGCTGCGTTTCGCGACGCCGCCGCCGTTTTGGCGCAGCATCGCGTTGGTTTTAGGTGACCGGTAAGCCGAAATGATTTGGAACTCACGGTCATTGCTGGCGTGAATTTGCAGACCGTGCAGCAAATCCAGCAATTGCGGTTCGATCGGGTAGACCTCGCCGCTGCGGAAATCCCGCAACAGCGCGTTGATCTCCTCCAGCGCATCGGGCAGGTACTGCCCGGCCTCCATGTAAGTCACATCGAGTTTTTCGCTAGTATGCGTGTGCAGAAAACGCAGCCGGCGGTTGTCAACGGCGGCGAAGCCAGGCACAGACAGCGCGGTGGTCGGCAAGGCAATCGCGGCTTTAAGAATCTGGCGTCGAGTCGTTCGATGGGTCATGGTTTCGGCGCTTCTCGGTTTATCGACGGCGGTCATTCTGCTGACGCAGGGCCGCCTTCTCCATGTCAGAAAGCCCAAATTTTGGGTCTTTCCGCGTCAATTTGTATTATGTTAAATGATTGATTTGCTTCGAGTTTTTCTTGTTTCTGGCTTCTTGTTCTTGTTCTTGCTGCCGTCGGCGCCCGCCGCCGCGTCAGACGCAGTCAGCGAAGCGCTCCAGCAGAGAATGGAGGAATTGCTGTTCGGTGGCAACCTGGAGATCGATGGTGCCGAGATTTTGGCGCGGGAGCTGTTGCCGGAACTCTACGCGGCGCGCAATTTCCAGCCGCTGTGGACCCGACCGGGCCGGCTGGACAGCCTGATCGAATTGTTGGAGACGGCGCCTGCGCACGGACTCGATCCCGAGGACTACGTAGTCGACCATTTGCAGACGGCACGGGCGCAGGCGGCCAGCGGGGGCAGTCTCGACCAGGCCGATCTCGACATCCTCGCAACGGAAGCTTTCGTTCGTTTCGGTTATCACCAGCGCTTTGGCAAGGTCAATCCACAGAATCTCGACGCCAACATCAATTTCCGGCGTGACCTGGTGGACGACCAGGAGCCGATCGAGTCGATCCAGGCATTGATCGCGTCCGAACGTCCGATTCGTGATGTAATTGACGAGTTCTTCGCGCGCGGTGCCTACTATCGCGGCGCCCAGCAGGTGCTGGCGGCCTATCGCGAGATTGAGGCGGCGGGCGGTTGGCCGGCTGTGACTGCCGGGGCGACTTTGCGGGAAGGTGACGACGATCCGCGCGTCGCCGAGATGCGGCGGCGGCTGGCGGCGACCGGTGATTTGCCTGCCGGTGCCGACCTGGATTCAACCCGCTATAACGCCGACGTCGTAGCCGCAGTAAGGGTGTTCCAGGAGCGGCACGTGCTGGATGCGGATGGCATTGCTGGCGCACAGACCGTCGCGGCGATGAATGTCCCGGTGCAAACCCGCATCGATCAATTGCGACTGACGCTCGAGCGGTTGCGCTGGGTGCAGCAGGAAATTTCCCCCGAGTTTCTGGCGGTCAACATCGCGGGATTCCGGACTTTTCTGTTTCGCGACGGTGATGACATTTGGGAAACGCGCGTGATGGTTGGCAGACCGTACCGGCAGACGCCAGTCTTTCGCGGCGACATTCGCTACCTGGAATTTAATCCGACCTGGACCATCCCGCCGGGCATCCTGCGAAATGATGTTTTGCCGGCAATCAAGCGCGATCCGAATTATCTGCGCGATCGCAACATCAGCGTGATCGATCGCGACGGACGGAAAGTCGACCCGGCTACCGTCGACTGGAACAAATACACACGAGGAGTCCCGTACACGTTGCGCCAGGAACCTGGACCCGATAACGCGTTGGGTCTGATTAAGTTCATTTTCCCGAACGAACATTTTGTGTTCCTGCACGACACTCCGAGTCGCGCATTGTTTGGCCGCTCTGAACGCACATTTTCATCCGGCTGTATCCGCGTAGAGAATCCATTCGAGCTCGCCGAACTATTGCTGAATGACGCTGAGCGCTGGGACGCGGATGCGATTCAGAACGTGGTGGACAGTCGCCAGACGCGACGGGTCAACCTGCAGGAGAAGTTCCCGGTGTTGATCTTCTACTTGACCGCCGTGGTCGATCCCAAAGAGCCACCACGTTTTATGAAAGACGTCTACAACCGCGACCCGGCGCTGCTTGAAGCCCTGAACGGCGACGTGGAGATCGATATTCCCGTCGCGGCCGCCAATTAACATTCGCCGGGCCAAGTCGCGCTGAGATGGACCCGATATCACAGGCAGCTCTCGGGGCCGCGGTCGGCCACGTTTGCTTTCATCGCCAGCTCGGCATGAAAGCGGCGGGGTTGGGAGCGATCGCGGGCATGTGCCCAGACCTCGATGTGCCGTGGGGGACGCTGGAAGGACCATTCTCCCGGCTGGTTTCTCATCGCGGCATTACTCACTCGCTGTTTTTTGGCCCGGTAATCGGCACGGTGTGGGGCTGGTGGTACTGGTGGCGGCGAACACGCGCCGGAACGGATGATCCGCGGCAAGGCCCGTGGTTCTGGTCAGCGTTGTTCGCGCTCGCGTTGTTATCGCATCCACTGCTGGACCTGTTCACGCACTACGGCACGCAGTTGCTAGCACCGTTCTCGCGTCAGCGTTTTGCATTGCCTGCGGTCCCCATCCTCGAACCGATCTATACCTCCACGCTTGGCTTCGGCCTGTTGGGCGCTGCCATCATCACCCGGCGGCCGCACATCGCGCACCGGGCCGGTTGGTTTACTGGAATCGCGCTGGTATTGACCACCGCGTACCTGTTTGCCGGCTTGCATCTGAACGGCCGGGCGGAAGCGGTCGCGCGACAGCAACTGGCGGCGATTGGTGTTAATTCCGTCGAGGTCCATGCATTCCCGACCATGATGCAGCTGCCGTATCGGCGCCTGGTGGCATTCACCGAGGACGAGGTTCGTGTGGGTTTCGTGTCCACCTGGCGCTCATGCCCGATCGAATGGGCGGTTGCGCCGCGCCTGCGAAATGAGCTGATCGACCGCCTGAAGGCGACGCGCGAAGGAGAGATCTTTGCGTGGTTTGCGGCGGGTCTGCTGTCAACCACCGTTGAACCGGTCGGCGAACTGACGGCATTGGAGCTAAGCGACCTGCGTTACGGCTTCGATCTCGATGCGCGTCGGGGCCTGTGGGGAATTCGTGGCTATTTCAACAATGCCGGCGAATTGCAGGGGTCACCCGAGTACGTGCGCAAGCGGCCCGCCGTTAATCGGACCAATATTGCCCGCTTGTTTGGCGCGGCATTTCCGCGAGACTGCGGGCCACATCCGACGTTCGAGTAGTGCCGCCCTTGGTCGGATCGCACAAGGTACGTAGAATCCATGATGCCGCGGCTCAGACGGCCCGGCCAGAATCAATAGAAATCTACTCAGACGACAGGGGTGATCCGATGAGAACTCGACCAGCAATGGTTGCTGCCGTGCTGGCGGCAGCTCTACTGACTGCGTGTGGCGGTGAGCCTCCGGAACCCGGTGTTTTGGTCAACGGTGAACGCCTGGCCGTGGTGGACATGCATTTGCATACGGGCGCTTGGGACGATATGCCGCCAGATTTTCACTCGCGGCTGAGGGAGAGCGTACCGACTGGCTTCAAGTGGACCATGCCATTCATGTCGGACTGGATGCTGTCGACGTCCAGCATTCTTGGTCAGCTCGACGATGCGGGTATCAGCGCGGCGGGCATGTTCGCCGTCTACAGCCCGCACACAACCGGCATCGCCACTAATGAACTGGTCTCCGAATTCTGCGCGACCAGTCCGCAGCGCCTGTACGGTTTCGCGAGTCTCCGCATGGACCAGTGGAACGTAAACGGTGATGAGTGGTTGAAGAAGTTTGAGTCGGATCTGCAGAATCTGCCGCACATGATCGGCGTGAAGCTCGCGCATGCGCACCAGCAGGTTCGTTTCGATGACGAGCGCTTCGATGGCATGTATGAGATTGCGGGACGACTGGGCAAGCCGATCTACCTGCACACCTCGGGCAGTCCGAACCCGGGTATTCGCATCGAGCCGCCGTACAACGATCCCTATTACCTTGAAGACGCGATCAAGAAATACCCGGACACGATCTTTATTCTCGGTCATGCCGGCTGGGACAGCCTGAACAAGGAACTCACCTATCTGGACGCGGTCATCGACCTTGTGATGCGCTATGACAACGCGTACTTCGAACCGGGTGCACTTGGCGCGGAGCGCGCGGACGAAAAAATCGACGAGTTCGTGCAGCGCGTGAAAGCAGGCGGTGCTATACCCAAGATGATCTACGGTTCTGACGGGGCGCAATTCCCGGGCTACGTGAAACGGCATCTCGAGGCCTTCGTGGCTGCGATGCAACGCGCCAACTACACGACGGAAGAAATGCGGATGGTCCTGTCCGACAACTTCTCCCGGGTATTCAAGCTGCCCAAGTTCGAGGTCTGAGTCCATGCGAAAAATAATCAATACGATGACGCTCGGTCTGGCCGCGCTGCTCCTGGCAGGTTGCGGCGAGCCACCGCCGGACATGCGTACAATAGAGTTGACCACTAACGTCATCCGGCCGCCGGGAGTCGAGGGACCGGTCGAGGTGCGCGTGTTTCACGCCTGGTTTCTGGAAGGTAATCTGCGACACCCGCTGCACCTGATCGAGATCTTCCCGGCCAGGGACGGGGACAGCTTCACCGATACGTTCGAGTACCGGCATGAAATGGGTGATGACCTGGCCGTCTTTGCCTGGATCGATACGGATGGCGACGGGATTCACTGCACCCCGACAGTGCGGGACGACCCCAGTGGGCTGACGGTCGTCGAGGATGGCGATGCGACCAAGCTCGAAGTCACGGTAAATGTGACCGAGCCCTGCCGCGCCCCGAACTGGTTCTATCCAACGGCCAGCTAAGCACAAGGGATCCCAACCAGCGGCCGCGATAGTGTAGGGTGCCGGCGAGATTCACGCTTAGCCGACACCTGCACTATCGATGGCAGTCGCCGAAAAAGTCCAAACGGAGTCTGACCCCGCCGCGGTCGCCGCGCGTGACCTGCTGTTCGCCTGGCCGGGTCAGGACCCGGTCCTGCGCATTCCGGAATTCCGCATTGCTCGCGGCGAGCGATTGTTCTTGTCTGGCCCGAGCGGCAGCGGCAAGAGCACCTTGCTGGGACTGATCGGTGGCGTGCTGGAAGCCGGAGCTGGTGAGCTTACGGTGCTGGGCACGTCCCTGCCAGAATTGCGGGCTGCGCAGCGGGACCGCTTTCGTGCCCAGCATGTGGGTTACATTTTTCAGCTTTTCAATTTGCTGCCGTATTTGTCCGTCATTGAGAATGTGGTGCTGCCATGCCGGTTTGCCGAGCGTCGCCGGCAGGAGGCACTGAAGCGTTCCCCGACACTCAACGATGAAGCCAAACGCCTGCTCGACGATCTGGGTCTGGGCGGGCCGCTGCTGAATCGTCCTGTGACCGAACTCAGCATCGGTCAGCAACAGCGCGTAGCAGCTGCCCGTGCACTGATCGGCGCGCCGGAATTACTGATTGCGGACGAACCGACGTCATCGCTCGACCAGGATGTCCGCGGGCGCTTCATCGATCTGCTGTTGGCGGAGTGCGAAAGTTTCGGCACCGCCGTGCTATTCGTCAGCCACGACGCATCGCTGGGTGATCACTTTGACCGGCAATTGTCATTGGCTGAGATCAACACCGTGCGCGGACATCACTAGTTATGAGTAGCTTGACGACTACATTGAACCTGGCTGGGCATAGCCTCTACAACCGTCGCGTCACGGCCGCGTTGACCATCGCATCAATCGCGATCAGCGTTGCACTGCTGCTGGGCGTCGAGCGCATCCGTGAGGAAGCGCGCACGAGTTTCGCCAGCACGATCTCGGGTACGGACCTGATCGTCGGCGCGCGCACCGGTCATTTGAACCTGTTGCTGTATTCCGTGTTCCGGATTGGTAACGCGACCAACAACGTCACTTGGGAGAGCTTCGAGGACATCAGGTCGCGACCGGAGGTGGCCTGGTCGATTCCAATTTCTCTCGGTGACTCGCATCGTGGTTTTCGCGTGTTGGGTACTAACGACGACTACTTTCGCCACTACCGGTTTTCACGCTCGCGCCAACTCGAGTTCGCTGCTGGCCAGCCATTCGACGCGGTATTCGATGCTGTATTGGGCGCCGATGTTGCGGCGGAGCTGGGCTACGAACTCGGCGATGAGATTATCATTGCACATGGCGCGGGTGCGGCCAGCTTTGCGGAACACGATGACAAGCCGTTTACCGTAGTCGGCATTCTCCAAAAGACCGGCACGCCGATTGATCGGACCGTGCACGTCGGCCTGGCCGGCATCGAGGCAATACACGTCGACTGGGAAGGCGGCGTGCAACGGCCAGCCAGCCGCCGCAGCGCCGAGGAAGTGCTCGAAATGGAGCTCGAGCCGGAGGAGATCACTGCATTTCTGCTCGGCTTGAAATCCCGGGTTGCCGCGTTTTCACTGCAGCGACAGATCAATGAATATCCCGGGGAGCCCTTGCTTGCCATTCTGCCCGGCGTCGCCTTGCAGCAGCTCTGGGAGATGGTGCGAATTGTTGAAAACGCCCTGCTTGCCGTGAGTATTTGTGTCGTGGCCGCCGGCTTGATCGGGATGCTCACGGCGATCCTGACGAGCCTGAACGAACGCCGCCGCGAAATGGCCATCCTGCGTGCGGTCGGCGCCCGGCCGTGGCACGTGCTGATGCTCATTTTGAGCGAGGCCGGGTTGCTCGCGGCAAGCGGTGTGCTGGCCGGACTGGCCTTGGTGATTTTGGTCACCGCCGCGATCGCGCCCTGGCTCGAGCAGCAGAGCGGTGTTTTTATTACGATCCAACCGCCGGGCGTGTTTGAATTGGTGATCGCTGCGGCCGTGATCGGCGCCGCCGTGTTGATAAGTCTGTGGCCGGCGTGGCGGGCGTATAGAAATGCCCTGGCGGATGGCCTGACCATCCGGGTTTAGGAGCAATCAATGATCGAGCGTGTCAGTCTGGAATTGATACCGGTGATTGTGCTGTTCTGCGGTACCAGCCTGGTGCTGGCCGCCGACGAGCCTCGTGTGCTGATGTGGGAGCAAATGATCCCGGCTTCTGAAATGGAGCCGGCTCCGGTACTACCCGGTGCGGAGCCCGACACGGTCGCACCGAATGAACTCGCGATTGGCGGCTGGACCTATGGCACGGAACCAGTAGCCGAACTCGACGGCCAGCTGGTCCGTATACCCGGGTTCGTCGTGCCCCTGGAATCCGACGAGGGCGGATTGTTGGACGAGTTCCTGCTGGTGCCGTATGCCGGGGCCTGTATCCATCTGCCGCCGCCACCGCCGAACCAGATCGTCTACGTAACTCTCGAAGAACCTTACGAATTGACGAGCATGTGGGATCCGTTCTGGATCACCGGCACCATGCACACCGAGCCGTATCTCGGCGAGATCGCGCAAACCGTTTACCGGCTGTCGGCGATCGAAATCGAAGACTACGAATATTGATCTGTCACTGATCGGGGCGTTGCAGGGAAACGACAAAAACCCTGAATGGTCGCCGTTCAACCCGCAGTTACCGCGAGCGCCAATTTTTGCTAGGGTCGCGGGAATCTGACAATACTTGTCTGATCAACAAGAGCAGCGCTGATCTCCCGGGGGGGAGGGGCTTGCTCCACGTGTAGTGGCTCCAGGGGAGGGGTTTGCATGTTTCACAAGAGGCTCGCCGGTTTCTTGCTACCCGGTGTCGTTTTCGCGGTAGCGTTTTCCATCCCATCAATCGGTCTGGCGCAGATCGAGGAAATCGTCGTCTTCGTCCGGAAGATGGAGGAAAGTCTGCAGGACGTGCCGCTGTCGGTGAGGGCGCTCGATAACGAGCAAATCCGTCGACTGGGTGTGAATGACATCCGCGGCGTCGTCAGGTACACACCGGGCCTGGAATTCGATGACGGATTCGGCGCGCAGGACACGCGCATCGTGATTCGTGGTCTGTCACCGACACGTGGCCGCCCGAATGTCGCGTTCCTGGTTGATGGTATCGACTTTACCGGCGAAGCCATCGGCACGGCCGGCGGCGCATTCTCGGTCAACCAGCGTTTGCTGGATGTCGAGCGCGTCGAAATTGTGAAAGGTCCGCAGAGTGCGTTGTACGGCCGCAGCGCGTTTGCCGGTGCCATTCAATACATCACCAAGACGCCGAGCCTCGAGGAGAGCGAGGCGGAAGTTCGTGCGAACTTCGGATCCGACGACCAGTACCAGGTCACCGCGGCATTGGGCACACCGCTCGGTGACAAATTCGGTCTGCGCGCGAATTTCCTGTTCTACGACGAAGGCGGTTTTTACAACGACACGCTCACGGGTAGTGAGGTTGGCGGCGCCGACGGCCGCGGTATCTCGCTGACTGGCCTATGGGAGCCCACGGAGGACATTGGCATCAAGTTCCGTGGGGCGTTTTCCGATGAGAGCTATCAGCCGGGCGCCCAGGCGCGCGTGCGCAACAACACGCTCGGTAACGTCAATGATTCAGTCGCCGCGCAGGGCGGCAACAACCTGATCCGTACAGCCGGCGGGCCGTTCGCCCTGTTTACCGGCAATTACCAGGATTGCCCGACCGCGTCGACCACGGCCGACAATACGATCGCCAGCTGCTTCAATACGCCCAAGACCATCACGGTTGGCCGGGTGCCGGATGCCGATCAGCTGCAGATCAAGCAAAGCCACGATGCGAACGTCGGGTTCGGCAGTTACCCGGGGACGGAGCTGGAGACCTCCACCCTGACGATCGCGCTGGACTGGAATACGAATTATGGCTTTGTCAATTCGTGGACCGGCATCGCGCACACGGAAGCGGATCAGATGTTCGACGGTGACTGGGATGTGCTCGAAGGCGGGGTGCTGCATTCGCCGTTGAACCCCGCGGACTCGGCGTGGGCTTTCACGCTGCCGGATTGTGGTGCCGGGCGCGACTGCTCGCCGGCCGGCCAGCAGATCGTGTTTGAGAACGAAAACGATCTGTTCAGCCAGGAAATCCGTTACGCGACTGACCTGGAAGGGTTCTGGAACCTGACCGTTGGCGCTTTGTACTGGAACGAGGATGTTGACCAGAATGAAAGATCGATCACGGTGGCGCCGTCGGTTATCCGCGGAGATACCACCGGCATCTTCGGGCCGCAGATAGACCAGGCTCCGACGGCTGCGTCGGTGTTCGCGGACCCCAACAACGTGATTGATTCACGCTTCACGGGTCGCGATACCGAGCACTGGTCCGTGTACGGCTCGTTAACATTTAATTTCGCCGAGGCCTGGTCGCTGACGCTGGAGGGCCGTTACGTCGACGAGGAATTGACGGTTGAAGGGCCGGAGTGCATCCCGCTGGATAGCCAGGCACGGGCCGGGGCGCAGTTCAACGTCACGATTCCAATCAGCCTGCCAGATGGTTCACTGGCCTGCGGACAGGGCTTCCGCGGTGGTTCGAGCACGGTGATCTCCAATGGCAGCCAGATTCCGCAGGGTCCCGGCAACCCCAACGGTGTGCAGGTGCTGCCGGCCGGCACTTACGTGAATGGCGTCAGCCGCACGCTGGCGGCCGAGAGCTCGACGGACTTCTTCGTGCCCAAGGTCACGCTGGAATGGCGTGCCGACAACGATAATCTCTACTACGCGTCTGTCGGCGAGGGCAGAAAGCCGGGTGGCATCAGTACTATCACGGGCGGGAATTATTTCGACCCGGGGAACAATAGTTTCGATGACGAGAAACTGACGGCGTACGAAATCGGCGCGAAGACGATCTGGGCTGGCGGCAATGTGGTCATTAACGGTTCCGCTTATTTCCAGGATTACACCGACAAGCAGGTCGGCGTGACCCGGTTCGATCCGCGCATCGGCACCGATGTCGGCAGGATCGAGAACGCCGGTGAGTCCGAAATTTATGGCATCGAACTGGACGCGCAGTGGCAGATCAATGACAACTGGTTCCTGTCGGCGGGCTACACCTACACCGACGCGGAGTATTCGAAATTCGAAGCCACGACTGGGTCATCGAACGAAATTGCCCGGCTGATCCAGGCCGGTCGCGGTGGTTGCCTGGAGCTCATTCCCGGCCCGCCCGGCGAGTCGGCAACCTGCCGGGTGAGTTACACCGGCAACAGGATTGAAGACGTGCCCGAGCACGCTTTCGTGGGCTATGGGCGCTTCACGACGCAGCTCGGTGGTGGTGATCTGGAGCTGTTCGTCGACGCGAATGTTAACTATAACTCCGAGCGTTTCATCGACGAGACCAATATCAAGATCCTGGACGAGTACTGGTTGATGGATGCGCGTGTCGGGCTGGTCGCCGAGTCCTGGGAGGTGGTGTTCTTTGTCGATAACGTGTTCGACGATGAGACGGTGAAGTCGGCCGTTGACTTTGGCTCTATCCCGAACACGCTCCGTCAGGCGCAGTGGCCGCCGGGACCAACGGACGGCCTGGTCGCCAGCCTGCCGAAACCGCGGATTTATGGAATTCGCGCTGCATTCCGTTACGGAGCGGCGAAGGGCCGACGCTAACCCGATTTAGAACTAATCGACATCTGAACTACATTCTGCGGGGGTTCGTTTCGTGAGGAATTTGTCTCGCTACTTGCTGTGCCCGATCGTTCTTGGTTTGAGCGCTGTTGGCCTGAGCAATCCTGTGGACGCGCAGCAATTGCCGGCTGCAGACTCGGACGAGTTCTGCGCAACCGTGCAGCAAATTCTGGCGAACACCGCCATGCGCGGCACCAACGAGGTGTTCGACACACTGGACGCTTACGGTAAGTCGAAGCCCATGATCGATCCGCTGACCAACTACCAGGTTGTCAGTTACCGGGGCAGCATGCCGATGATGGTGTCCTGCAAGGTCAAGACCTCGGCACACCTGCGGTCCAACTACGGCGAGGATGCGGCCGGCGAGCAGCTGTTCTGCCCGGCCGTGACGCGCATCGTGCAGGCGCAGACTGAGGCGGCTCTGCGGATCACGAACCCGGCCGCCGCGGACAAGGCGGCGAGTTTCGTGATCGAGGACAACGAGCCGTACGCGTCAGGTCGCGGCTATCTGGGTGATTTTCAGCTGAGCTTCGTCGCGGACGATGGCACTATCCACCTGAATTCGCCGGGGCTGTTCCAGAACTACGATGCCTGGTACACGTGGATCCTGCCGGAGCGCCTGCAGGGGCAGAGCTACTGCCATTTCGCCACGGTGCAATACATGACAGCGTTGGCCACCGGCGCGATCGAACCGGGAACACCGATCACGTTCGACGGTTCGATCCCGGTCACGCCGCAATAGCAAAGCGGCGCGTAGAGCTCCGTTTCAGCGGTTTTCGGCTGTCACCGGCGGTCTCGGTTTGCCGAGATAAACAGGATCCACCGCGCGCGCCGGGCGTGGCTGCGTCACGAAGTCGACGACCTTGTCCGCGAGGAACTGACCCACATCCGGGTTGTCGTTCGGCGGTGTCCATAACGCCCAGGTACCCTGGTACTGGTTGTGCACAGGCCGGTCCGGATCGGGCGGTCCTTTGGCCGGGTCGTACCCGAGATGTCCGTACTCCGACACTTGATAGGCCAACGACGGATCGAGATCCTCGCGCGCCTCGTCAATCGGTGTCTGGCGCGGTGGCGGGTAGGGTCGCTTCGCGTCGTCGCCGCAGCCGCCCATCTTGAAGCAGCAGGGCACGAGCTCACCTGAGCCGTCCGCCGCGGCGCATTCCTGTTCGACCCAGATACCCCAGTAATCGGTGAATGGGTGGCCGATTCCGGGATAGGTTTCGAAATCCGGCACACCGATGTGCAGCCAGTTCTTGTAGCCGATTTCTTTCGCGATCTGGTTTGGCACTTCAACCAGGTTCAGCACGGAATCGATCATGATTTGCGGGAACGCGATCACGATGTGTCGGACGCCGTTATTCTTGAGTTGCTCCAGCGCTTCCCAATACCGGTAACCCATGTCGCCGCTGGGAAATTCATTCTTGGTTTCGTACAGCCGTGCGTCGCCCAGGTTCTCGCCACGCATTTCACGAGTGCGTTCGAAGCGGCGGAAGGCCGGGATGGCCCTGTCGATGTTCGGGTTTGGCGTCTTCATGCCGAACCACGCGCCGACGATGTTGTCGGCATCCATCTCCGGGTGGCGCTCGAGCAGCAGTTTCTTGATGTTTCGGTTCAGCACCAGGGTGTCGTCGATCTTGGGATCGAAATACTGGTTGTTGAGTCGGGTCGCGTGATTTACCAGCAGTACGCCAGTCTTGCCGGCCGACACCTCGGCGGAGAACTGGGCCTCGATCCCGGTCACGTGAAAACCGGCCAGGCGGGGATCATCGGACACCGGATTCGGCCGACCCTTCATCGGCACTTGTCGGTCCTTCTTGATGGCTCCCATCGACAGTGTCCAGCCGGCGGGCTCCACCGGGTAGGACTCGGTCACCAGGTCGGTTGGATCATTGACCCACCAGACCTTGATGTCGGCCCCGGTTTTCTCGTTGTGACGCACGACTACCTGGCGGGCCAGATTAACCACGTCGAAGGTTTTGAAAAACCGTACGCCGGACGTCGTGAGATCGATCATGACGATTTCGTCGACACCAGCCTTGAGCAGGCGCTCCACTGGGCCGTCCGTGTTGTAACGCTGCGGATTGCAGCCGGGCCAACGATACGCCGGTGGCTTACCGCCGGATTCCTTATTGCCGCAGAAAGTCAGCGGCGAGCCGCCCTCGACGCCGGGGTGGTAGAGATTGCGTGGATAAACGTGGTGGGCGGGGTTGACGGCGCGCCAGCTCGCGTAATCGACGATGAAGTTGATGTCGAGCTCGGCCTGCCGTCCCTCCAACGCATCGGTCAGGTGTTGCACGCGAATATGAGTCAGCACGTTGGCCGGGTCGGAATAGCCGATGCGTTCAAATTCAAACGCGTATTTGCCGAGTTCTTTCGGCGCATTGCCGAAATTGAGCATCCGGGTCCACGCCTGCGGGTTCCAGATCACGTTTTGATAAACGCGGCTGTTCGGGTCGTACGAAAAAATCTGCACCACGGAATCCCAGCTGCCCTGTGGATCGTGATAGCGCGACCCGCCATGGAACACATAAATCACACCAATGGTCGTGGATTCGGTGACCGCCGGGCTGACGCCGGGCACTGCCAGCGCAAGGATGAACAACAGGCTTACAACGAGCTTTTTTCCGCGCATCTCTCAGTCCTGAGCCTGGGCCGATTCGATTTCCTCGATCCAGGCGCGAATGCCGCCCTGCACGTTGTGCAGGTTCGAATAACCCTGGCGTCGATAGTGCTCCGCCGCCTGCTGGCTGCGACCACCGGCCTCGCAATGGAATACGAGTTCGGTGTCTTTCGGCAGGCTGTCGATGAGTTGCATCGCGTCCTGGTCCCAGTGGCGCGCTGCCTCGATCCGATTGCTGGCGCGCTCCTCCAGGGTGCGTACGTCGAACAGCAACACTTCCTCCCCGCGCGCGAGCTTTTGCTGCAGATCCTGCACGCTCATTTGATTGACAGGCGGCGGCGCGTTCGGGTTATCGAACACGAAGCGTGTGCCGGCCAGCTGCTCTTCAATGTCGATACTCAGGCCATTGGCGCGTGCCGCGGACCAGGGATCCAGATACAGCTCGACACCGCTGCTCTCAGCAGTGATCGCATCCGGCGCGGCAGCGGCTTCCAGATTCATGCTGTGACCCCAGCCCGCATCGATTTTCAGGTGCAGTTTCATCGCCGGCTGGTCCGCGGTGGCCGCGCGGATCGTCTGGGCGGCGGTCTCGCTGATGTTGACGGACGGGGCCGCGACGTCGGGCTTGGCGAGGCCCAGCACGCCGGCGAGTTCGCCCGATTGCATCATATCGAGCACGATGTCACAGCCGCCGATCAGTTCACCTTCGACGTAGAGCTGCGGAATCGTGGGCCAGTTGGAGTATTCCTTGATGCCCTCGCGGACTTGCGGGTAATCCAGCACATTGATGGTCACGTAGTCGGGCAGCAGCATGTTCAACGCTGCCGTGGTCTTGGCCGAAAATCCACATTGCGGCTGGGCCGGCGTGCCTTTCATGAAGAGGACCACGCGATTGTCCTGCAGGAGCGCGTCGATCGCGGCGCGGGTCTGGTCATCCAGTGACATCGGGGCTTTCTCCTCGGGTTCTTTGGCTCTGCAAACGGGCC
>JASJBD010000044.1 GCA_030066665.1 Gammaproteobacteria bacterium | reverse complement strand
CCCGGCGACGTCATCGACGGCCGCTACAAGTACATCGAGAAGATCGGCAAGGGCGCGTTCGGTACCGTGCTCCTGATGCAGGACCAGGTCGTCGACGAGCGGCTGATCCTGAAGTTCCTGAACCCGAACGTCTCCTCGGACGAGGAGATGATGAAACGTTTCGTGCACGAGCTGCGCTACTCGCGCAAGATCACCCACAAGAACGTCATCCGCATCTACGACTTCCTGCATCTGCAGGGCGCCTACGCCATCTCCATGGAGTACTTCCCGTCGCACACGCTCAGCGGCGAGATCCCGGACAACAAGCCGATGGACTTCGGCAAGGCGCTGCAGTTCTCGGTCGATATCGCAACCGGCATGGCCGTCGCCCACGCGGCGGGCGTCATCCATCGCGACCTGAAGCCGGCCAACATCCTGGTCAACGACGACGGGCTCCTGAAGATCGTGGACTTCGGCGTCGCTGCGGCCGCCAGCAGCGGCGACACGCAGCTGACCAAGACCGGCTACGTCATCGGCTCGCCGAAATACATGGCCCCGGAGCAGATTCTCGGCAAAAAGGTCGATGTGCGCGCGGACATTTACAGCCTCGGCGTCATCGTCTACGAGATGCTGACCGGCAACCCGCCCTACACCAAGGGTGACCACATGGCAGTGATGTACCAGCACGTGCAAGGCAAGGCCCCGACCTGCAAAGAGGTCAACGCGGAAATTCCGCAGGACCTGGCAGACGTCGTTACCAAAGCCATGTCAGTGGACAAGAACAAGCGCTTCGAGTCCATGGACGAACTGCACGGCGCCCTGTCACAGGCCGGCTGACGGTAACCGCATATTCCAATGGCACGTATCGATGCATTCCTGAAGCTCGGCCTGGCCCAGGGCTGCTCCGACGTTCATCTTGCCGTCGGTGTCCCGCCGATGTTGCGGATGCACGGTGACCTGATGCCAATCAAGTTTCGTGATCTGGGTGGCGCCGAGCTGGAGACCTACATCGGCGAAATCCTGACGCCGAAGCTGAAGGAGAAGTTTCTGTCGGGCCGCGATGTCGACTTCTCCTACGTGTCCGAGGACAAGGGCCGCTTCCGGGTCAATGTTTACCGCAAGGACACCGGCGTTGGCGCGACGTTCCGCTTCATTCCGGAAGAGATCCCGACCCTGGAAAGTCTCAACATGCCGCCGGTGTTGAAGACGCTGTGCGATCATCACCAGGGCATGGTGCTGGTCACCGGATCGACCGGGACAGGCAAATCGACCACGCTGGCGGCGATGATCGATTATCTGAATCGCAACCGGACCGCCAACATCATCAGCCTCGAGGACCCGATCGAATTCGTGCACGAAAGCGAACGGTCGCAGATCATACAGCGTGAACTGCACACGCATCTGCATACGTTTGCCGACGGGATTCGCGCGGCGCTGCGCGAGGACCCGGACGTCATCCTGGTCGGTGAGTTGCGCGATGCGGAGACCATCACCATGGCGATGACCGCCGCTGAAACGGGTCACCTCGTGCTCGGTACGCTGCACACGACCGGCGCGGTCAAGACCATCGACCGGTTTATCGATGCCTTGCCGGGCGAGGTACGGGAACAGACCAAGAGCTTCCTGTCTCAGAGCCTGAACGCGGTCATTACCCAGAATCTCGTGAAGACACCAGATGGTCGCGGTCGCGCGGCCGCGCTCGAAATCATGGTCATGACACGCGCCATCGGCAAGCTGATCATGAATGATCAGACGCACCAGATCCCGGCGCAATTGCAAACCGGTAAGGACCTCGGCATGCAAATGATGGACCAGGCCCTGCTGGATGGCATCCAGGAGAAACGCTACGACCCGGACGACGCGTTCCGCTTTGCGACCGACAAAGCCATGTTCCAGAAATTTGTCACTGACACGTCGGTGCTGCCGAAATTCGACTTGCCGTCCAGGACGGGAACCGACTGATGCCGCTCATCGACGAACCGCTGAAGCAACTCGTCGCCAAAAACGGCTCCGACCTGCATTACATCGCGGGCCAACCGGCCCGTTTCCGCATCTATGGCGATCTGCAACCGGCGTCGCTGGACGTGCTCAGCGCCCAGGACGTCAACGATGCGTTGCTCGAGATCATGTCGGCGGCGTCGCGCAAGGATTTCGAGGCACACGATTCCGCGGACTTTGCGTACTCGGTCGACGGGGTCGCTCGGTTCCGCGTCAATGTCATGCGCCACCTCGGCGGCATGGGCGGCGTCTTTCGGACCATCCCGTCGGTTTGCAAGACACTGGAAGAACTGAATATGCCACCGGTCGTGGAAAACCTTTGCCGACACAGCCAGGGCATGATCCTGGTCACGGGCAAGACCGGTTCCGGCAAGTCGACCACGCTGGCGGGCATGATCGATGAGATCAACGGTCGCATGAACGGTCACATTCTGACCATCGAGGACCCGATCGAATTCGTGCACAAGCGCAAGAGCTGCCTGATCAGCCAGCGCGAAGTCGGCCGCCATTGCGAGAGCTTCGCATCGGCGCTGCATTCCGGTTTGCGCGAGGATCCCGACGTGATCCTGGTCGGCGAAATGCGCGACCTGGAAACCGTGAGTATCGCGGTGACTGCAGCCGAGATGGGCATCCTGGTGATGGGCACGCTGCACACCAACGGTGCGTCGGCCACGGTCGATCGCATCGTGAATGCCTTTCCGACGGACAAGCAGTCTCACGTTCGCACCATGCTGTCGACGTCGCTGCGGGGAGTGATTTCCCAGCAACTGATCAAGCGGAAGGACGAACCGGGACTCGTCGCGGCGCTCGAAATTCTCGTCAATACTTCGGCAGTCGCCAACCTGATCCGCCAGGGCAAGCTCGACCAGCTCGAAAACGCCATGCAGAGCGGCCGCACGCACGGCATGCGGACCATGGACTCCACGCTGAAAGACATGATGGACGCCGGTACGATTTCGGGCCGCACTGCGTACGAGGCGTCAATCGAAAAGCGCAACTTCGAGAAGTTCCGCGAAGAAGACTGACCGAACGGGGGCCAGACCCCGCATCTCCTGCTAGCATAGGCCCGTCCGGGCCCTGAGCCCGGTTTTGCCGTTACTCACAAGAGCGATTCATGTCAGGCGCCCAGCGGAACATCCTGGTCACCAGCGCGTTGCCCTACGCGAACGGGCCGATTCATATCGGGCACCTGGTGGAATACCTGCAAACGGATATCTGGGTCCGCTTTCAGCGCCTGCGGGGGCACGCTGTGACCTATCTCTGCGCCAGCGACGCGCACGGCACGCCGATCATGCTGAAGGCGCGGGAACAGGGCATCGATCCCGAAGAGCTGGTCGAGACTTTCCGCGCCGAGCATCGGCGCGATTTCAGCCATTTCGGCGTGGACTTCGACAACTACTACACCACGCATTCCGACGAAAACCGGGAACTCGTGGAGTCCATCTATGCCAGCCTCGATGCCGGGGGCTACATCGCGCGCCGGACCATTCGCCAGGCCTACGACGAGCAGGAAGGGATGTTCCTGCCGGACCGTTTCGTGCGCGGCACCTGCCCGCATTGCGGCGCCGAGGATCAACACGGCGATAACTGCGAGGTCTGCAGCCGCACGTACACGCCCGCAGACCTGATCAATCCGCGCTCGATCCTCAGCGACACCACGCCGGTGGAGCGTGACTCCGAACATTATTTTTTCCGGCTCGGCGAGTTCGAGGACTCGTTGCGCCAATGGACCCGTTCGGGTGTCCTCGACGAGGGCGTGGCGAAAAAGCTCGACGAATGGTTCGAGGCCGGTTTGCAGGACTGGGATATTTCCCGTGACGCACCGTATTTCGGCTTCCGCATACCTGGCACCAAGGACAAGTATTTCTACGTCTGGCTGGACGCGCCGGTCGGTTACATGGCAAGCCTGGCAAACCTGGCCGCGCGCAACGGCAGCCCCGGCGTCGATCACTATTTCGGGCGCGACTCCACCAGCGAGCTGTATCACTTTATCGGCAAGGACATCGCCTACTTCCATACGTTGTTCTGGCCGGCCGTACTGGAGGGTGCGGGTTATCGCAAGCCCAGCGGCGTGTTCGTGCACGGGTTCCTGACGGTAAACGGTCAGAAAATGTCCAAGTCGCGTGGCACCTTCGTCTCGGCGGCGACCTACGCCGAGCACCTGAACCCGGAATACCTGCGCTACTACTACGCGTGCAAACTGGGCCCCGGACTGGACGATATCGACCTGAATCTCGAGGACTTCGTGAATCGGACGAACGCGGACCTGGTCGGCAAATTCGTGAACATTGCCAGCCGCTGCGCCGGTTTCATCACGCGTTCGTTCGACGGCAGACTGGCGGCAGCCCTCGATGATCAGCCCCTCTACGAAGAATTCGTCGGTGCCGGCAAGCAAATTGCCGCCTGCTACGAGTCCCGCGAATACGGCAAAGCCGTCCGGGAGATCATGGCGCTGGCGGATCGCGCCAACCAGTACATCGACGAACACAAACCGTGGGTCCTGGCGAAAGATCCGGACAGCCTGCCGCGGGTGCAGGGCATCTGCACACAGGGTCTCAACCTGTTCCGCGTGCTGCTGACGTATCTCAAGCCCGTGCTACCGGAACTGGCTGGCGAGGCTGAACGATTCCTGGCTGCCGGTAAACTCCACTGGGTGTCACCGACCGAACCGTTGCTGGACCGGCCGATCGAAAAGTTCAAACCACTGGTGACCCGTGTCGATGACCAGGTCGTGGCCGCAATGATCGAAGCGAGCAAACGAGAACAGGCGGGCTGATGTCGGAACTCGTACTGATACTCATCGGTACGGTCTTGGTCAATAACTTCGTGCTCGCGAAGTTCCTCGGGTTGTGCCCGCTGCTAGGCGCCAGCCAGCGGATTGAAACGGCGCTGGGCATGTCGCTCGCGACCTGTTTCGTGCTGACCCTCGCGGCCGTGTTCAGTTACCTGATCGACACCTATTTGCTGCAGCCGCTGGAGCTGGGTTATCTGCGGATCCTCAGCTTTATCCTGGTCATCGCCGCGGCGGTCCAGTTCTCCGAGTTCATGCTGCGCCGAACCCAGCCCGTGCTGCATCAGGCCCTCGGCGTCTACCTGCCGCTGATTACCACCAACTGCGCCGTGCTGGGCGTGGCGCTGCTGAATTCCCGCCAGAGCGACAATTTGGTGCAAGCCCTGGCCTACGGTCTCGGGGCGGGCCTGGGGTTCGGCCTGGTGATGCTGCTGTTTGCCGGGCTGCGCGAACGTCTCGAGCAGGCCGATGTTCCGGCGCCGTTCCAGGGAGCCGCGATCGCGTTGGCCACGGCGGGCCTCATGTCCATGGCCTTTCTGGGATTCGCGGGATTGTCCCGTGGCTGATGCCGCGGGACAGGTCGCAAAGGCTGGCGCCAGGTGATTGCCGCCGTCCTGGTGGTGGGTAGCCTCACGGCCATTATCGGCGTGGCGCTGTCGCTGGCCGCAGCGCGCTTGCCGGCGGACCGGGACACGCTGACCAGGCGTATCGACGCATTGTTGCCGCAGACACAATGCGGGCAGTGCGGATACGCTGGGTGTCGTCCCTACGCCGAAGCGATTGCCAACGGCGATGCGGCCATCAACCAGTGTGCGCCGGGTGGCGATCTCACTATTCGGGCCGTCGCCGAACTGCTCGGCCAAACGCCCCGACCCCTGAATCCTGTCTACGGTGAACACCGCGGCCCGCTGGTTGCCACTATTGACGAGGCGGCCTGCATCGGCTGTTTGCGGTGCCTCGAAGTCTGCCCCGTCGATGCGATTCTTGGCGCACCGCGGCACCTGCATACCGTACTCAACGACCTGTGCACCGGTTGCGAGCTGTGCATCGCCCCGTGCCCGGTGGACTGCATTAGCCTCGAGACCAGGGCCGGCCATGCCTGACCAGCAACCGACAACCGGTGCCTTGCCGTATAACCTGCAACCGCCGCGACCCACCTGGGGCGTGCGCCTGCCACCGCGCAAGGCGCAATCCACGGCGCGCCCCATTGCAGTTTGCCCGTTGCCGCGGGAAGTGGCCGTGCCGCTCGACTGTGGTCCGGCGGGCGTTGCGGAACCGCTTATTGCCGCCGGCGAGTCCGTGCGGACGGGACAGCTGATAGCGGTAACCGCCGATGCGGGTTACGTGCACGCCACCGTGTCGGGCGAGGTGTTGGACGTGCAGGAACGTGCCGTACCCGGTCGCCCCGGAGCCATGTCACCCTGTGTCTTGATTCGCTCCGACGCTCGCGACAGCTGGCATCCGGATTGCGGCGCCGGTCCGGGCAACAACCAGCTCGATCCCGCCCGTCTGCGCGGCGCGATCGCCGCGGCCGGTATCGTCGGCCTCGGCGGTGCCTTGTTTCCTACGGCGGACAAAATGGAAGCCTGCACGCAAATTTACGCGCTGATTCTGAATGGGGCCGAATGCGAGCCTTATATCAGCTGCGATGAAATGCTGATGCGCGAGCAGGCGGACGGCGTGATACGTGGCGCGCTGCTGATCATGAACGCAATCGGCACCGATCGAACCGTCATCGCGGTGGAATCCGACATGCCCGAAGCCCGGATCGCGTTACTGGACGCGATTCGCACCCGCGACCTGGACAACATTGATGTCGCAGTGGTCACCGCGAAATACCCGGCCGGTGGTGAGCGCCAGTTGCTCGAGCTACTCACCAACCGTCAGGTGCCGGCCGCCGGCCTGCCGACCGATGCCGGCTATCTTTGCCAGAACGTTGCCACGGCAGCCGCGGTGGCCAACCTGGTCGACAACGGTCAGCCGCTGATCGATCGCATCGTCACGGTGACCGGTGCGGGTGTCGCCGAACCACAGAATCTGCGCGTACGAATCGGTACGCCGTTGGCCGACCTGATCACCGCGGCGGGCGGCTACACCACCGCAGACTGCCGCCTGATCATGGGCGGGCCCATGATGGGCCGGCCCTTGCCAGGCGACGGGCTGCCCGTCACCAAAGCCACCAACTGCATCATCGTCGCGACGCCGGACGAATTGGCCGATACGCAAGCGGTATACCCCTGCGTGCGCTGTGGCGAATGCAGCCGCGCCTGCCCCGCCCGGTTGCTACCGCAGCAGTTGCTGCTGGCCAGTCGTTCGCAGGACACGCTGGCGCTCGCGGAACTGCGCCTGGAAGCCTGTATTGAATGCGGCTGCTGTGACTATGTCTGCCCGAGTCACATCGACCTGACGCCGCAATTTGTGCAGGCCAAGCGTCGACTGCATCAGGCACTCGGGGCGCAGGCCCGCGCCGAACAGGCCAAAACCCGCGCCGATGCCCGCGAAGAACGGCTGCGCACGCGCCGCAGTGCCCTTGCGGCGTACCAGGAAGCGGAGCTGACGACGGACGACCTCGCCGCGCTGATGGCCCGCGTGCGGGCGCGCGAACAACAGCGTAACGAAGAAGAGTGAAGACCGCCGCCGACAATCTGCCGGCTCCGTATCTGCGCACGCCCCAAACCGTGCCGGAAATGATGCGCCAGGTGTTGTATGCGCTGGTGCCCGCCGCGCTCGCCTACACCTGGTTCTTCGGCGTCGGATTGATTGTAAACGCGGTGATCGCCGTGCTGGCCGCATTGCTGACGGAGGCCGCGTGTCTGTGGCTGCGTGGACGCTCACTGGCTCTGTATCTCGGCGATTACAGCGCGGTCGTGACCGGGGTCCTGCTGGCCTTCGGACTGCCGCCGCTGACACCGTGGTGGATCACTGCGCTGGGCTCGGTGTTCGCGATCGGCTTTGCTAAGCACCTGTTCGGCGGCCTCGGGAATAACCTGTTCAACCCGGCAATGGCGGGTTACGTCGCGCTCCTCGTGTCGTTTCCGGAACAGCTGACCAACTGGCTGCCGCCGCGCATGGGCGACCTGGATTACGAACCCCTGTCGGCAGTTGCCACGCTGACATATGCATTGTTCGGCAGCCTGCCGGACGGCGCCAGCCTGGACTCCCTCACGCGCGCGACGCCGCTCGACATGGTGCAAACCGAGCTGGGCGAAATGCGCACCGTCGAAGAGATCCGCGGTAGCCCGCTGTTTGGCGATTTCGGCGGCCGCGGCTGGGAATGGATCAACAACTTCATCGCGTTGGGCGGATTGTGGCTGCTGTACCGTCGCATCATTCGCTGGCATATCCCGATTGCCATGCTGGCGGGTCTGCTGATACCGGCAAGCCTGTTCTACCTGATTGAGTCCGCGACGTTCGCGGGACCCGGCTTCCACCTGTTCAGCGGCGGCACAATGCTGTGCGCATTTTTTATCGCCACCGACCCGGTGTCGGCCGCCATGACTGACCGCGGTCGCGTAATCTATGCGGCCGGCATCGGGCTGTTGACCTACATCATGCGCAGCTGGGGCAGCTACCCGGACGGCATCGCATTTGCCGTCCTGTTGATGAATAGTGCCGTCCCATTGATCGATCGCCTGACCCAGCCTGCCGTGTACGGTTACGGCAAGCCGAGTGAGCCCGATGAGCCGTGATCGCATGCGCGCCGTTGCGATCCTTGTTGCCGTGGCAATGGTGGCGGCCGGCGGGCTGGCGCTGCTGCAAAGCCAGACCGCCGAACGCATTCGGATCAACGAGTCCCAGCGTGTGCTGGCGAAGTTGCGGGATGTGTTACCGGCGCCGAACCGTTACAACAACGCGCCACAGCTGGATGTATTGCCGGTGAACGCCGATGCGCTGGGCGATGAAACGCTGCCGGTATACCGCGCGCGGCTGGACGGCGTGCCGGTCGCGACCGTGCTCACGGCAGTCGCGCCGAACGGCTACGTCGATGAAATTCGACTGATTGTCGGTGTCGATACCGACGGCGGAATAACCGGCGTCAGGGTCCTGGAGCATCGGGAGACACCCGGTCTCGGCGATGGGATTCAGACTGATCGGTCCGACTGGATCCTCGCGTTCGACGGGCGCCGGATCGATGACCTGCCGTCGACCGGTTGGGCCCTGCGCCGGGACGGCGGCGATTTCGATCATTTAACCGGCGCCACGATTACCAGTCGGGCCGTGGTGAAGGCCGTCAGTCGGGCTGTGCAGTACTACGCTGAAAACGAGGCTGCGTTATTCCGGCCCGTCGATGTGCCAGCCAATCCCTTAGAATCCCAACCTCGATGACAGCACCCGTTGACAGCTTCCGCCATGGCCTCTGGCAGGCCAATCCGGGGCTCGTGCAGCTGCTCGGGCTGTGCCCGCTGCTTGCCGTCAGCACCACGATGATAAACGGCCTGGGCCTGGGCCTCGCCACCCTGGCCGTGATTACCGCTACCAACGTGCTGGTTTCGGCGACCCGGCACTGGTTGCACCAGGATTTACGGCTGCCGTTTTTCGTGCTGCTGATCGCTACGCTCGTCACTGGCGTGGACCTCATCTTCCAGGCCTGGTTTTTTGACCTGCATGCGAATCTGGGCCTCTTCATCCCGCTGATCGTCACCAATTGCGTGATCCTCGGCCGCGCGGAAGCTTTTGCGTCTAAAAATCCTGTCCTGCTGTCGTTGGCGGACGGCGTGGGTCACGGGCTCGGATTCGCGGGAGTGCTGGTGCTCCTTGGCGGTCTGCGGGAATTGTTTGGCCGCGGCACCCTGTTGCATGGCGCCGAACAGCTGTTCGGACCCGGCGCCGCGGGGCTGGAAATCGTGTTCCTGCAGTCACAGCAGGGTTTGCTGCTGGCCAGCCTGCCACCCGGCGCGTTTCTCGCGCTCGCCCTGCTCGTGGCGTTGCGCAACCGGCTAACCCGGGATCGCCGCGCCGCGCCGGCCAGATCGGCTTCGCAGACGTCATGAACCCGGCCAAACGGGCGGAAATATACCGTCGCTTGCGCGCCGCGAACCCCGCGCCCACGACAGAACTGATTCATCAGAGCCCCTTCGAGTTGCTCGTGTCAGTCATTTTGTCCGCGCAGGCCACGGATGTCGGCGTAAACAAAGCCACGGCGAAGCTTTTTCCGGTGGCCAACACGCCGGCCGCGATTCTGGCACTGGGGGAACGGAGCCTGAAGCGCTACATCAAGACGATTGGCCTGTTCAACAGCAAGGCGAAAAACATCATCAAAACCTGTCGAATCCTGCTGGACAAACATGATGGCGAAGTGCCGCGCAGCCGCGACGCGCTCGAAAAACTGCCCGGGGTCGGCCGGAAGACCGCCAATGTGATTCTGAATACGGCATTTGGCGAGCCAACCATCGCTGTCGACACGCATATCTTCCGGGTGTCCAATCGAACCCGCCTGGCACCGGGCAAAACACCGCTTGAAGTCGAAAAGAAATTGCTGAAATTCACGCCGGATGAATTCAAGCAGGATGCGCACCACTGGCTGATCCTGCACGGCCGCTACGTTTGCAAAGCTCGTAAACCGGATTGTCCGGAGTGCCTCATCGCGGATCTCTGTGAATACCGAACCAAGACCACCGCGGATGCCGCGTGACGTGCCCTGGTTCGTCTACATGGTCGAGTGCGCGGATCGCTCGCTGTATACCGGCATCGCGAAGGACGTCATTGCGCGCGTCGCCCAACACAATAGCGGCAACGGCGCCCGTTACACCCGCGGCCGCGGACCCGTCAGGCTCGTCTACGAGGAAGCGGTCGGGAATCAGAGCGCGGCCTTGCGTCGCGAGCTGCAGATCAAGCGATTATCGGCCGCGGCGAAACGCCGCCTGATCGGCGCTCGCAACTGAATTGCCGGCTCCATGGCTTGTTGAATCTCTGCTCTAGGTATCTGCACGTGAATGACGGCGGCGGCCTGCGCACGGGTGCCGACGATTTTCGGTGCTTCGACCATGCGACGCGACGCTCCGCCTCTGCTGCAACGCAAATAGACGCGATTGACCCACGCAGCGGCAGCCGCAAGCGCATCACCGGTCTCGCCGGCGCATCTTCACCCGGCGATCTGACGAAGGTACTGTGAGGCACATCAGGACAGCGGAGAATTCCATGAAAGCGACCTGGCACGACACAACAATAGCCGAAAGCGACGATACCGTCGTCGTCGAGGGCAACCATTACTTCCCGGAAACATCTCTGGATCGCGCGATGTTTGAAGCCAGCGACCATACCAGTGTCTGCCCCTGGAAAGGCACGGCCCACTACTATCACGTGGTCGTGGACGGGCAGCGCAATGAAAACGCCGCGTGGTATTACCCGGAGCCTAAGGAGGCCGCACAACAAATCGCCGGCCGGGTAGCCTTCTGGAAAGGTGTAGAAGTGGCCTAGCGGCGTCGGGCCGAGCCGTTCAATCGATGATGTTGAACGGCATGCGGAACGTTACGTCGGTATCGGGCGCCGCGTCCGTGGCGCCGATGCCGATCGCAAGGTTGAACGGCGCACCGCCCGGCAGGCGTACCGAGTAACCGACAATCAGCTTGCCAATTGTTGCATCGCTGCCAACGACTTTTTGCGGTCGGGCATTTTCGATCGTGGTTTCATTGAACAGATCGAGCTGGTAGCTAATGCTGAAGGACGACTGATCATTCAGGCCGATACCCATGCCGAAATTGAAGCGCCAGGCGTCGCCCGGATCGACTTTGCCGAAGCCACTGACAACCGTGTCGCCGTTCTCGTTCGTGGAATAAAACGTGCCCTTATCGTCCTCGATCGTCCACAGGTAACCAACGTTACCAAAGAAGACCACCGGATCGGTCGGGTAGATGAAGGTGAGGCTCGGATTGACGCTCCAGAAGCCTGAACCGGTTGACAGCTCGCCGGTGAAATCGGGTTCACTGGCGAGGCTTTTCTTGGTCGCGATTTCGAACGGATCCGTGCCGGTGTCCGACTTGATGCGCAGGTTACCGACCATGAAAGGCCAGCCGATGCCGCGGTTGAACTGATAGCGCAAGCCAAATTCGATGTCACCGATGTCACTGCCGTCGGCGCTGAAGACGCTCTCTTCCGTGCTCTGCGTCAGGATCTCGCGGGTCCGCGTTTTGTCCGAACGCGACACGTATGAACCTTTGAGCTCGGCCTCCAGTCGACTGGTGATGCCAAAACGTGCCGTCAGGGCGCCGATAAACGTATCGCGATCAACACCCCGCAGGTCGACGTTGCCAATCAGCACGGCCGGCAGTATGCCGAGCCCGTCGAGCGATACGCGGTTGATCGTACTCTGCACGTACTGCAGTGACGGCTCGATGACGAGCCGGCCTTTCGGCGTCAGCACACCGCCAACGTCCGCGCTGATGCGCGGCAGCTCGGGAATCTCTTCCTGCTGGGCTTCCAGTTCCTTTTTCTGTTCCTGCCCGACTTCAGCCGGCTCGCCGGCAACGCCGCCCAGTTTGGGGTCTGCACCGGCGCGATAGTCGTCGAGATTTGTCACTCGATGCATCATCAGCTCGAGGTCGCGCCGTTGTTCTTCAATAGCCTGCATGCGCTCCAGCAGATCCCGATGCTGCTGGTTGATCTGTTGCATCTTCGCCGCCAGCTCCTGATGCAACGCCTCGGCCTCCGCGGCCTGCGCTTCGGGAGTTCGTACCTCGGCCGTGACAACCGTCGGCACCATGGCCACGAGAGCGAGTATTAGCAGTTTTTCAACGTGATGCATGTTCTTTTCGTTCTTTCCGGTCGGTGGTCGCACCACTACGGTTGCAGCGACAGCGTGTCGGTGATGGCGCTAACGGCCGTGTTGCCGCTGATCGCCGTGGCGGTATTGCCGACTGACACATCGAACACATTGGTCGTTGCAATATTCTGGTTATCCAGCGTGTTCTGAATAATGGTCGCGAGACCATTCGACAACGAATCCAGTGTAGCGGGGCTGACAGAATTGCCGGCACCGTTTTGAATTAATACGGTGCCGATATTGCCCAGCTCGGCCATGTTGACTGCAGTGAGGTCGTCGATGCGCAGGGAACTGGCGTATTGTTCGATGCCATTGACCGAGGCGGTCCGCGTCAGGCCGATGGCGATGTTCAGTTCATCCCCAAATGCAATACCGGCCCGCATTTTGCTGAGCTGCTCGTCAGCGACGGCTGCCAGACTGCCGATATAGGGCGGCGTGTCTTCGACGAATGAGTCGCCTGCTTGCGGCTCACCGTCCAGCGACGATTGATGCTCGACGCTGGAGGTCGGCTCTCCGCTGGTCCCCGGCTGCGTTGCCTCGTTGACCTGCTCCATCAGTATCTGCAGCTCGAGCCACTGGGTTTCGAGCTGCTCACGCTGCGTCTCCAGCTCCTCGCGTTGCGACGTCAGGTACCTGATTTCCGCCGCCAGCGCGTCTCGCTGTTCGCGAAACCGGCTGCGCTGCAGTTCCAGCTCCTGTCGCTGCGCCTCGACCTGCGCCATCGAGCGTTCCAACTCCGGCAGGTCGGTCGCTACTGTGTTGCGCTGCGCTGCCAGCCGCCGCTGCTCCGCCTCGACGACGGCGATTTCCGCTGCAAGTTGTTCACGCTGGTTGTCCGCCGCCGCGCGCCGCGCTTCCAGCTCGGCGCGTTGTTCGTTCAAGGCCGACAGATCCGCCGACAGGCTTTGCCGTTGCGCAACCAGTTCGGCGCGCTGCCGACGCACCGCCTCGGTTTCCTCGGCCAGCAGTGATCGCAATTCCCGGGTGTCCTGTAACTGCTGGCCCAGCGCGGCGCGCTCGGCGATTGCAGCCTCGTTCGGCAGCGGCAGGCGGTCACCCAAATAGAGCAGCACAAGCGCCGCGACCATCGCCAGGCCGAGGCCAAGGCCCCCGAATTTCAATCCTTTGTGGATGCGCGCGCGACGACGTTTCCGACCCATCATCGCGTAGGTTGCAACCAGCCGGTCCATGTCTGGCCGACTTTGCGCCGAGGTCTTGCCCCAGCGCCTGTCTGCCCGGTCGGCTGCGCTTCGTTTCAGCTTGCTATCCATTCGCGGTTGTTCGGTGCTCGCACATCGTTAGTCCAGCGGTACATCCAGGAGTCTTGGCATCGACAACGACAGGCTTTCCAGGCTGGCGCGGTCGACGGCCTTGCCGAGCGGTGCGCGCGCCAACAGACGCCACTCATCGTCCGCATTGAAATAGCGGCGGCCAAGTTCGGACTTGTTGCGAATGATGAACAGGATGCCGTTATCCCACATGCCCTCGAATTCTTCTCGCGGAATGAACCGCAGGCCAAGCGCTGGGTCCCCAACCAGCACTTCATTGTTCTCCAGGCCCTTGACCACGACGAAGTGCCGGTAACCGCGCACGTTGATCAGCGCGATTGCCGGTACGCCGACGTCGGCCAGTGTCGCCAGATTGGCCTGGTAGCCATCAGCCTGGTACCCATTGCCTTCGAGAAACTTCTTCATATCCAATAGAGAAAATCCCGCCTGGCGAATCTTGTCCTGGTTACCCTTTTCGTACATGTAGCCAAACGCAGCCTGCTCCGTCGTTTCATCCTCGTAGTGATAGGTCAGCAGGGTCGCCAGCGCGGCTGAGCCACAGCTGAAGTCATACTGTTGCCGCACTACCTGCGCAAACTTACGCTCCTGTACGGACTTGACAGAGACGTTGTTGACTCCGGCAGTGCCGGGCAGCCACACCGAACCGGCGCGCGCTGCGCCCGAAGTCCCGAGCGAGATCGCGAGGCATGCCGTGACAAACCAGCTCACGGGATCGCCAGAAATTCGAAAACCCGCACCCCTGCGAGCGCGGGTCCTTGGTGCAGTTTGCTGCGAATCGAAGTGCATCGCTGGTCCCTCAGCGGCGGCCTTTCTTAGTTGCTTCTTGTATCGTTGCTGCGAACGGGAGCCTGCTTCACCAGTATAGAGCCGGGGCCTTCCTGTTTTGGATCGCCGCGACATAATCGACCTCGAAAGTTACGGTTCAACGGTCACATTCACGATCGTAGAGCTCTGTATCAGTACGTTGTTTCCTGTGTTCTGAATCGAACTCACGAAACCTGCGGCTCCGGTAAAGGCCTCCCCACTGATAGCGTTATGTCCGGTGACGGTATCGATCGCCGTATTGTCGGACACGACCCCGTTCAGGTTCTGCTCGTTGATGACAACCTTCTCCACTTCCAGCATGGCTCGCGCCCGCTGTGCTTCCAGATCATCATCCGAGATCGCGGCGGCGTCGCCCAGCAGCGCGTCCAGGGAGATCATCTTGCTGTCGTCATCGACCACGACGCCCTCGTCGTCAGACACCGCAGGCTGCCAGCACAGAATCGCTAGCAGCGCTGCCGCAAGCGAAAACACGCGCCCAGGGCGGGCGAATACTGCCCGCCCTGGCGCTACCTGTTTATACGTTGTCATCAATACGAACCGGGCTTCACTTACTGCAGGTCGATATTGGCCTGCACCGTGACGCTCTGCTCGATCAGCGCGTTGTGGCCAGCCTGCTGACCCACCACGTTGATGCCAGCGGCGTTCTCGAAGGAATCGCTGATGCTGTTCGTCGTGGTGTGGATCGCTTCGTCACCACTCACGCTGACGTTGTTGCCAGACACCGTGCCCTTCAAGGACGCCACGTTGAGCGCGATGGAGCCCAGCGTGATGCTCTTGTCGACCGTCGCAGTACCGCCATTATTGGCCGCGGCACCACCCGAGCTGGCGCTCGCTGAACTGTTGTTCTCGCGGACGCTGTTATCGGACCGGTCGCTATTGTCGACCGTGATGCTGCTGCCGTTGTTGGCGGCCAGGCCATCGCTGTCGGCGGACGCGCTGCTGTTGTCGGAGCTGTTGCTGTTGTCGACTTCAGCCGTGCTGCCTTCGTTCGCAGCGGCACCCTGCATGCTGGCGCTCACGTTGTCGTTGCTCGAGTTCGTGGCGTTGTCCGAGCTGTCGTTGCCATTGTTGTTCAACGAATCGTTGATGCCGATGGCGATCGAGTCCTCCGTCGCGGCAACAGCCTCGTTATCCGCCGTGGCAGTGCTGGTTTCGTCGGAGACGGAATTGTCACTGTTGTTGACGGTCGACGTGCTGTTGTCGTTCGCGGCCGCTGACTGGCCCGACGCATCTGCGGACGAGCTATCGAAGCTTTCGTCCACCGTCGAGTTGTCGTTGCCGTTGTCGTTCAATGAACCATTGAGGCCCACTGCAATCGATTCCTCGGTCGCTGCGACGCCCTGGTTATCGGCCATCGCGTCACTGGTCTCGGAATTGCCGGAATCGATGTTCGACGTGGAGTTGTCGTTGCCGTTGTCATTCAACGAGTCGTTCACCGTGGCGCTCAGCGAACCCTCATTCGCAGCGGCGCCGCCATTGTCGGCATCTGCCCCGCTCATTTCGGTATTGCCCGAGTCAGTGTTATTGACCGTGCTCGAATTGTTGTTGCCGTTGTCATTGAGCGAATCATTGACCGCGGCGCTGATCGAGCTGTCGGCTGCCGACGCGCCCTGGTTATCGGCCGTTGAGCTGCTGTCGGCGCTGTTACCCGAGTCGGTGTTGTTCACGTCGCTCGAGTTGTCGTTGCCGTTGCCGTTCAACGAGTCGTTGAGCGCGATGCTGGCCGAATCTTCCGTGGCAGACGATGCCTGGTTGTCAGCCGTGGCCGCGCTGTTTTCCGTGTTGCCGGAATCGGTGTTCGACGTCGAGTTGTCGTTACCGTTGTCGTTCAACGATCCGTTCACGGCGATGCTCGCCGAGTCATCGGTCGCCGACGCGGCCTGGTTGTCGGCCGTGGCAGCGGCGTCCTCGGAGTTGCCCGAGTCGCTGTTCGACAGCGAGTTGTCATTCGCATTGTCGTTCAGCGAGCCGTTCAGGCCGACGGCCAGCGAATCCTCCGTGGCAGCAACCGCCTGGTTGTCCGCACCGGCAGCGCTGTTCTCGGAATTACCGGACTCGCTATTCGACAGGGAATTGTCATTACCGTTACCGTTGATCGAATCATTGACTGCAACGCTGGCCGAGTCCTCGGTCGCCGAAGCGCCCTGATTGTTCGCCGTCGCATCGCTGTTTTCCGTGCTCTGCGAGTTGTCACTCAGGTCACTGGTATCCGAAAACGTGCTGCTCTTGCTGTTGTCGGTCGTCGTCGTGGCCGTGCTGCCTTCGTTGGCCATGGCCGAGCCGCCGCTCGTGTCGTTACTGTTGTTGGTGGCCGTGGCCTCCTGCGAACCGGCGCCGTTCGCCGTGTTCGTCGGATTCGCCCAGCCGGTATTACTCACCGCGAGTAATGCCGCCATCATGGCGATGTGTAGATATTTCCCGTTATTCATTTCTCTAGATCCTCGTATCGAGTTTCATTAGCTGTTCGTCAATTCGGCTTACTGCGGTGCAGACGCGCCGCCACCGCCCATGTTCGCTTGGACGTTGACGTTCTGGTTGACCATCGAAGAATGACCAACGTTTTGCGCCGACACGCTCACGCCACCCGCGTTACCGAAGGAACCGCTGATGTCGTTACCCGAGGTGTGCTCAGAGGCATGACCTGAAATGCTGGTCTGCTGATCGGCCACCGTAGATTCCAGGTCGCTGACGTTCACAATGATCTTGCCGAGGCTGATGCTGGCGTCGACCGAGGCTGTGCCGTCGTTGTTAGCCGCCGCGCCGGCCGAACCGGCATCTGCGCTGCTGTTGTCCGCCACCTTGCTGTTATCGGACTCATTGTGATTGTCAATCATGGCGTCGCTGTCATTGTTGGCGGCGACTCCTGATTCACTGGCGCTGGCCGAGCTGTTGTCCGAGCTATTGCTGTTATCCACTCGTGCTGTGCTGTCGTCGTTGGCAGAGGCGGCCCCGCCCGCGGCGTCGACAGTCTCATTTTCCGAATCGACACGATTCTTGGAGCTGTCGTTGAGGTTACCGTTACCGGAGCTGTTCACGACGACCGCGAGGCTGTCTTCAGAAGCCGCTACCGCGTTGTTGTCGGCCGTGGCAGTTTCGACATCCGTGTCCGTCGAGTTGTCGCTGTTATCGACCTCGGCGGTGCTGTTCCCATTTGCCGCCGCCGACTTGCCATCAGCATCGGCATAGGTCTCGGTGTCGGTGTAGGTTTCCTGCGAATTGTCGTTCAGGTTGCCGTTGCCGGAACTGTTCGACACGATGCCAATGCTCTTCTCCGACGCGGCAACACCCTTGTTGTCAGCTGATGCGTTCTCGCTATCGGTGTTACCCGAGCCGTCATTCGTCGTGGAATTGTCATTCAGGTTGCCGTTGCCCGAATTGTTCGTGGCAATCGCAACGCTGTCTTCGGACGCGGCGGCACCGCCATTATCGGCCGATGACATCTCGGTATCCGAGTTGCCGGAGCCCGTATTGGTCTCGCTGCTCGAGTTGTCATTCAGGTTGCCATTGCCCGAACTGTTGCTGACCACGGCGATGCTGTCATCCGCGGCCGATGCGGCGTTGTCGTCGGCTGCGGAAGTCGCAGCATCGCTGTTGCCGGAGCCCGTATTGGTCTCGCTGCTCGAGTTGTCATTCAGGTTGTCGTTACCCGAACTATTGCTCGTTACGGCAAGACTGTTCTCCGAGGCCGCTGCCGCATTGTTGTCGGCGTCGGCGGTCTCGGTATCGGAGTTACCGGAATCCTGATTCGTCGTCGAATTGTCGTTCAGATTGCCGTTGCCGGAGCTGTTGCTCGTGATGGCCAGGCTGTCATCCGACGCAGCGGCCGCCTTGTTATCGGCGTCGGCGGCTTCGCTGTCCGTATTATTCGAGCTAACGTTCGTTTCTGAATTGTTGTTCAGATTGCCGTTTCCTGAACTATTGGCGACCACGGCCGCGCTGTCTTCAGAAGCCGCGGCACCCTTGTTGTCCGCGTCGGCCGTCTCGACATCCGTGTTGTTGGATTCGATATTGGTCTCGGAATTGTCGTTCAGGTTGTCGTTACCCGAGTTGTTGCCCACGACTGCCAGGCTGTCTTCGGAGGCCGCTGCGGCGCCATTGTCGGCACCGGCCGTTTCCGTGTCGTCATCGATCGAGTTGTCGCTCTCGTTGACTGCGATCGTTTCATCGCTGACATAGGAATTGTCGGTCGATGTCGTGGAATTCGAGTTTTCATTCGCCATACTCGAACCGCCACCGGTCGTATTGCCATCGTTAATGGCAGTCGCCGTCTGCTGCTCGGCCACGTCGTCCGACGTATTGGTCGGATTCGCCATCGCCGTCATGGCCAGGCATGAGGACATGGCCATGGCAGCAAGCAGGGCGCTAGGGTTTCTGAATTTCATTACCTGTCTCTCCCACTAGTGCTTTTTTTTGGACTCTCGAAATCTTGTTCCGGGCCGAGGACGCGTTGGCGGCACAGGGGGGTGGAAAGCCGCCACGCGTACTTCGGCGCTTGCTGCAGATTAACGTTATTGATCGTCGAGGAAATTCCCGTAAGTGAGGCTACGGAAAGCAGTTACCAATAATCAGTTACCAATAGTCCGTTACCAATAATCCATACCCCAATTCTGGGGTAGCAATGACGGTAGTTTCGGGTTTCGGTCAACGCGCTAAAATTGACTTGCGTCGCTTTTTTGATCGCGACATATTTGCTAGGGTGCGCTCGGGTCTGCGACCAATAACAACAATCCGGAGAACCCAATGGGCTCAAAACATCGCGGCAATACAGCCCGATTGAAGAGCGTTCAGATTCAGGAAGCGGACGAGCGCTACCATTTCAAGCTCAGCGACATCCTGCGCAAGCGGCGCCGGCCGCTGCTGCTGGTCATCGACCAGGGTGGGGAATTGCTGTATTCGTCGGTGCCTGATGAGGCGAAATCCCACGATCACCGCCTGCTTGGCCAGGCGCTCGCCGAGGCGCGCACGCTTTTCAACCAGGAATACCAGGACCCTGCAATCGTGCATCAGCTCATCGTGGAGAGGCCGGGCGAACGCTGCGCCCTCGTATTGCTGGAAAACGAGTTTTACAGCCTCAAGCTGTTTCCGCTGCACGGGCCGATTGACGATATAACAGGCCACAAGTATGCGGCGATCGCGGAACCGGTCGTGAAGCCCCTGTCCGAGGGGGTCGATTTCAAGCGCGTCCGCGAAAAATGGCACTTGTCCAAGCGCGAGGTCGACGTACTGAAAGCGCTGATGGGCGGCGACACAGATAAGGAAATCGCCCGCCTGCTCGATGTCAGTGTCGAGACGGTGCGGGCCTACCTCAAATCGATCCGCGCCAAACTGGGTGTCGGCACGCGCACGGCCATCGTTCACGTCGTCCACATGCTCCACAGCGAGATGCATCGCGAGGATGTCGACCGACGAATCTAGGCCTGTTGCGGATTATGTCGCTGGATGCTTCCAGACGGAGTAATCTATCGTATAATCAGGCAGTTAATACGCGATTCAAATCGCGATTATCGCGACCCGGATAATAACAAGGAAGAAACGGGCCCATGACTACTAAGCGTACTAGCAGATCCCGCACGAAAAGTGCCGCCAAGAACCGGCCGCTGGAGGCCGTCAAGTCGAGCCCCCGGCCGACTGAGCCCGACACGGCAGACAACGACGAGTCGTCAGACGACCTGGAAGACACCGGCACGTTCTCGACGCCATCGTTCGCCATTGGCGAGAACGAGGAAAGCGGCGAAGCGCTGCGCTCCTTACAACATCTCGAGACGGTCATCGGGGAGTTGCACGCCCGCTGGGCTGATGTTGAGAACGAACTGGCCGATCGTGACACCGAAATCCGGCGCCTGGAAGAAGATCGTGAAGTTCAACACGCCGCGTTCAAATCACTGCAATCGGATCTCGATGAAAGCGAAATCAAGGTCGACGACCTGCGCGATGAGGTCAAGGAGGCCGAGGACCGCATTGCGGCAATGGAGGCGGCAGCCGAGCAGCACGCAGAAGCGCTGGCCGGCAAGGAACAGCTTCTCGAGGAGGGCCGCGCTGAACTGGCTGCAATGGAGCAGAAATGCCAGGACGCCAGGGACGCCTGCAACGAGCTCGAGTCCAAGCTCGCAACACAGGCCGCCGAGCACGCGGAAAAGGAACGTCGTACCGACGGCCTGGAAAAGACAATTGCCAAGTCGCGGGCAAAGATCCAGGAACTCGAGGCCTATATCGACCGACGCCGCGGCGACTGGAACAAGCTGAATTCCGACCTCGATAACTACCGTGACACGCTGGCCGGGATGGAGCAGGCCCTGGAAGCCAAGCAGCAGGAGGTCGCGCAGCACGAAGAAGACAAGATCCAGCTCAGCACCGAGATGGTCGATCTGCAGAAGCGCTGCGCTGAGCTCGACGGGCGGCGTGCCGAACGCGAGGAGGCGAACAAGGAACTACACGACCAGCTCGCCGAGCGCAGTCTCGAGCTCAAGCAACTCGAGGCGAAGCTGGAGGAAGCGGATGCCAAACGCGGACCGCTGGAAGCGACGATCGAGGAACAGCGCGAAATAATGGTCGCCGCAGCGGCCGACGTGGACCGGCTGCGGGAAGAACTGCACGAGGCCCACCGGGCAGCCGCGGCGAGCGAAAAGGAGCTGCGCGCCAGCTCCGAGAGTCAGATCGAGACGGTCCGCACGCTGTTGCACTCAGCCACCGATGAGAACACGGAGCTCAAAAACCAGGTCAAGGCGCACACCGGCCGGGTCGCTGAACTGGAAGCGGAATTGGCCACGGGCGAGGCGAAGTTCGACGAATTGTGGGAAGCGGCCACGAGCAAGGAGAGTGAGCTGGACAGCGCGCTCGAGGCGCGGGATCGGCTGGAGTCAGATCTTGCGCAGCTCAAGGTGAAACTCGGTGATCTCGAAACGGAATTCGATGACCATCGCCGGATCAGCGCAGAGGATCTCGAGGCCAGTACGGACCGGATCGAAGAACTGCAACGGGAAGTGTCGGCCAAGACTGCTGCGCTGAATGCACTGCAAAGGAATGTGGACATGATGGATGAGATCAACGCCAGCGCTCAACGCCTGGACGAGCAAATGTCGGCCGGCACTGCCGGCGCCAAGGCAAGCCCCGCCAGCGACGAACCCCGGACCCATCAGCTCATGGTCGCGATTCAGGGCAACAAGAAAATTCGCTACCCGATTTATAAGGGCAGCATGACAATCGGCCGGTCACCGGATAACGATATCCAGATCCGCCAGAAGTGGATCAGCCGGCATCACGCCCGACTGCTTGTTGGCGAGGACGGCGTCACGATCGAGGATCTCGGCAGCAAGAACGGCCTGCTGGTGAATAACAACGAGGTTCAGAGCAGCCCGCTGCAGGACCATGATGTCGTGGAGATCGGCGAGATGCGGTTCCAGTTCATCGATCTGTTGAACCGGCACAACGAAACCGCCGCCTGAGTCTCAGCGCCTGCGTTTGGGCAGGTAAAGGTCCGTCAGCGTGCCGTCGAATGCCTCGGCGGCCATGGCCACCGTTTCCGACAGCGTCGGGTGCGGATGAATCGTCAGGCCGATGTCTTCGGCATCGCAGCCAAGCTCGATCGCCAGGCCAACTTCGGCAATCAGGTCACCGGCATTCGGTCCGACGATACCGGCGCCAATGACGCGCCCGGTCTCCTCGTCGAACAATAGCTTGGTAAAGCCCTCGTCACGGTTCAGGGCCAGCGCGCGACCGCTGGCGGCCCATGGAAACTGTCCTTTGCCGTACTTCATGCCGGCGGCCTTCGCGTCAGCCTCCGTCACGCCGACCCAGGCAATCTCGGGATCGGTATAAGCGACCGACGGGATCACCCGGGCGTCGAAGGCACGCTTTTCGCCCGCCGCGACCTCCGCGGCAACCTTGGCCTCGTGCGTCGCTTTGTGGGCCAGCATTGGCTGCCCGACAATGTCACCAATCGCGAAAATGTGCGGCACATTCGTGCGCTGCTGCTTGTCGACCGCAATGAAACCGCGCTCATCCACCTGGACACCGGCCCTTTCCGCGTCGATTCTCTTGCCATTCGGTGATCGTCCGACCGATACGAGCACGAGCCCGTACGTCTGTGGTTTCTTGGGCGCCTGTTTGCCCTCGAAGCTGACTTCGATACCCTTCTTCTTCGCATTCACGCCGGTAACTTTCGTGCCCAGCATGATGCTTTCGTAGCGGGCACGAATGCGTTTTTCGAATGGCCGCAGCAGATCCTTGTCGGTGCCGGGCATCAACTGCTCGGTCAGTTCGACGACCGAAACCTGCACACCAAGCGCGTCGTAAACGGTCGCCATCTCCAGGCCGATGATGCCGCCGCCGATCACCAGCAGGCGTTTTGGCAGTTCCGGCAATTCCAGCGCCCCGGTGGAGTCCACAATGCGGGGGTCGTCGGGCAGCCCGGGCAGCTCGGCCGATTGCGACCCGGCTGCGATGATGCACTGACGAAACGCAATCACCTGCTCGCCGTCGTCGGTTACAACCTGCAGGTGATGCGGCGACACAAAGCGTCCCTCGCCCTGCACGACGGTGACCTTACGCTGCTTGGCCATGGTGGCCAGCCCGCCGGTCAGCCGGCCGACAACCCCGTCCTTCCAGCCCCGCAGTTTGTCCGCATCGATTTCCGGATCGCCGAAGCGAATACCGTGCTCGGCCATTTCGGCCGTGTCCTCGATGACCTTCGCCGCATGCAGTAACGCCTTGGACGGAATGCAGCCAACGTTCAGGCAAACACCGCCAAGGGTCGAATAGCGCTCGACGAGGGTGACATTCATGCCGAGATCAGCAGCACGAAACGCCGCCGTGTAGCCGCCTGGACCCGAACCGAGCACCACCAGATCGGCCTCGTGGTCAACCTTGCCGTCGTAACCGGCGGCCGCAACAGGGGCCGCGGCTGGCGTTTCGGCAACCGCTGGGGCCGCGGGCGCCGTTGCGGCGGGTTCCGACGGCGCATCGCCGGACGGTGTCAGCATCACGATCTGGCTGCCTTCGGAAACCTTATCGCCAACCGCAACTGCAACGGCGGTAATCGTGCCGGCCTGCGGCGCCGGCACCTCCATCGCGGCCTTGTCGCTTTCCAGCGTAATCAACGGGTCTTCAGCCGCGACGGTATCCCCGGGCTGCACATGCACCTCGATGATTTCCACGTCGGTGAAATCGCCGATATCGGGAACCGTAACTGGCTGCGGCTGGCTCACCGGCTTTGCCTAACTGCCCAGCAACACACGATCGACATCGCCGAGCAATTCTCGCAGGAAGGTCGTAAATCGCACGCCCGCCGCACCATCGACGACGCGGTGATCGTAGGACAGCGACAGCGGCAGGACGAGTCGAGGCACGAAGTCGCCGTCCTCCCACACCGGACGGTAGCTCGATCGGCCCACGCCCAGAATCGCGACTTCCGGTGCATTGATAATGGGTGTGAAATGCGTGCCCCCGATGCCGCCGAGACTCGAAACGGTGAACGTGCCGCCCTGCATCTCGCTGGCGGTCAACTTGCCTTCCCGCCCTTTGGCGCTGAGTTCGCCGAGCTCCTGCGCGATGCTCATCACGTCTTTCAGATCGGCATCCCGAATCACCGGCACCACCAGGCCGTTCGGGGTATCGGCCGCAAAGCCAATATGGAAATACTTCTTGTAGACCAGGCTGGCCTGATCTTCCGACATGGAACTGTTGAACTCCGGAAACTCCTTCAGCGCAATCACGCAAGCCTTGACGATGAACGCCAGCGGCGTCAGTTTGACCCCCTGCTCCGTCGCGGCATCTTTAAGACGCTTGCGACGACCTTCCAGTCCCGTGATGTCGGCTTCATCGAATTGCGTGACGTGCGGGTAGTTCAACCAGCTCGCGTGCAGGCGCGGTCCGGAGATCTTCTTGATCCGGTTCAGCGGCTGGACATCAATTTCACCAAACTTGGCGAAATCAACAGCGGGCACGGCCGGTATTGCGGCGCCCGCGCCGGGCGCGGCGGCCTGGCCGGTCAGAATCGCCTTGACGAAGGCCTTCACATCCTCTTTTTGCACACGGCCTTTCTCGCCACTGCCTTTTACCTGGCCCAGGTCCACCCCGAGTTCGCGCGCGAACTTGCGTACCGATGGACTGGCGTGTGCTTTACCGAAAGTCTGCTCGTTGATCGGCGGCAATTGGGCGGCACGCGGCGCGGCGGTCGCCGGAGCTGCCGCGGGTGGCGACGGGGCGGCCGACTTCGCCTCCGGCAGCGGTTTCATGGTTTGCGTGTCGTCCGGCTTCGGCGCGGCGGCGGCAGATTCCGGGGCCTGCCCCGCAGCCAGTTCCACCTGCATAATTTCACCACCGGTGCCGATCTGCTGGCCGGCACTTACGGCAATGCTCAATACCGTTCCGGCCACCGGTGATGGCACGTCCATGGCAGCCTTGTCCGTTTCCAGCGTGATGAGCGGATCGTCCACAGCCACCGCGTCACCGACCGCGATCTGTACCTCCGCGATATCGGCCGCATCGAAGTCGCCGAGGTCGGGGACCGTCACGGTATACGGACCGGTCGTGGCGACCGCAGGCGGTTTGGTGGTGATAGTCGGCTCGTGCTCGTCGGTCGCCGGCGCTTCCGCTTCGCCCGTGGCCGGCTCCGTCGCGGGGGCGGAAGTTTCGACGATCGCAATCACATCGCCCTCGGACACGCGGCCACCGACCTCCACCGTGAGTTCCGCGATCTGGCCAGCGAACGGCGACGGTACTTCCATCGCGGCCTTGTCCGTCTCCAGCGTAATCAGCGGATCTTCGACGGCCACCGAGTCGCCCGATTTCACCATGACCTCGACGATTTCCACGTCGGCGAAATCACCAAGGTCGGGCACACGTATTTCCTGCCGGTCAGCCATATCCCGGCGGCCTCACAGCGTGACCGGATCCGGCTTGTCCGGATCGATGTCGAGTTTCTGCATCGCGCTGGCGACGGTACCACCGTCGATGCTGCCATCGGCCTTCAGCGCACTCAGCGCGGCGAGCACTATGTGGCGCCGGTCGACCTCGAAGAAGTCGCGCAGCGCGCGCCGGGAATCACTGCGACCGTAACCGTCCGTACCGAGCACTGCATAGCGGCCCGGAATCCAGGAACGGACCTGGTCCGCGACCGTGCACATGTAATCGGTTGCGGCAATGAACGGGCCCGTCTGCTTTTCCAAAAGCCGCTGCACGTAAGGCACCATCGGCTCGGCATCGGGATGCCGCATATTCCAGCGCTCGCAATGCAGACCATCCCGGCGCAGTTCATTGAAGCTCGTGACGCTCCACACGTCCGCCGGTACGCCGTAGTCGTCTTCGAGGATGCGCGCCGCCGCCTGGACTTCGCGCAGGATCGTGCCGGAACCGAGTAGCTGCACGCGCAGCTTGCCCTGACCGCCGATACTCAGCGGATACATGCCACGCAAGATGCCCTCCTCGACATCCGGCGGCATGGCCGGCTGTGCGTACGACTCGTTCATGCAGGTGATGTAATAGAACACCCGCTCCTGATCTTCGACCATCTGGCGCAAGCCGGCCTGGATAATCACGGCCAGTTCATACGCGAAGGCCGGATCGTACGACCGGCAATTCGGCACCGTAGATGCCAGCAACAGGCTGTGGCCGTCCTGGTGCTGCAGCCCTTCGCCTGCGAGGGTCGTGCGGCCGGCCGTGCCACCGATCAGGAATCCGCGCGCCTGCATGTCGCCCCCGGCCCAGATGAAATCGCCAACGCGCTGGAAACCGAACATCGAATAAAAGATGTAGAACGGAATCATGCTCACGCCGTGATTCGCGTATGACGTCGCCGCCGCCAGCCACGAACAGAACGCGCCCGCTTCGTTGATGCCTTCCTCGAGGATTTGCCCTTCCTTATCCTCGCGGTAGTACATGAGCTGCTCTTTGTCCTGCGGTGTATACAGCTGCCCGACGGATGAGTAGATGCCGATCTGCCGGAACATACCTTCCATACCGAAGGTGCGTGCTTCGTCCGGCACGATCGGCACGATGTTCTTGCCGATACCCTTGTCGCGGACCAGTGCCGTCAATATCCGTACCAGTGCCATCGTGGTCGAGATTTCCCGCTCGCCGGTGCCCTCCAGCTGGGTCTTGAAGGTCTCGAGCGGCGGCGCCTGCAGCGGTGGTGCGGTGTGCTTGCGCACGGGCAGGAAACCGCCAAGGCGCTCCCGGCGATCGCGCAGGTACTGCAGTTCCTCGCTGTCTTCGGCCGGCCGGTAGTACGGCACCTCTTCAATGTCGGCATCCGAAATCGGAATATTGAAACGATCGCGGAAAGCTTTCAGATCCTCCACGTCGAGTTTCTTGGCCTGGTGGGCAATCATCTTGCCTTCACCGGCCTCACCCATGCCAAACCCTTTTACCGTCTTCGCCAGGATCACGACCGGCCGGTGAAGGCAAGATGATTGCCCACCAGGCCAAGAAACTCGACGTGGAGGATCTGAAAGCTTTCCGCGATCGTTTCAATATTCCGATTTCGG
>JASJBD010000151.1 GCA_030066665.1 Gammaproteobacteria bacterium | reverse complement strand
GATTCTGCAAGTCATCGAATCTGCCGGGGCCGGTAGCGGCCGGCACGTGCTCGAACTCTGCGCAGGCCTCTTGCACCGTAACCACGATGTCAGCTTGGTGTATTCACCGGAACGGGCCGACGGCAGCTTCGTCGCGCAAATCGGTGGTCTCAACGGCTTGTCCCTGCACGAGCTGCCGATGCAGCGTGCGGTTGGACCCGCAGACTTCAAGCACGCGCGTGTATTGCGTGCGTTGATTCGGGAGACCGGTCCGTTCGACGTCCTGCATGGTCACAGCTCCAAGGGCGGCGCCCTGCTCCGTCTTGCCGCGTTGGGTCTCAACACGCCGTGCGTCTATACGCCGCACGCGCTGATCACCCTCGACCCGGACCTGATCTGGCCGGCGCGCCTGGTCTACGGCGGTGTCGAACGTTTCCTCGCTCGCTACACCGCGCGCATTATCTGCGTGTCAGACCAGGAACGCGATCACGGTCTCGCGCTCGGCTTGCCGCAGGACAAGCTTGCTGTAGTGCCCAACGGTATCGATTCTCAATCACCGGCCGATCGCCATACCGTTCGGCAGGAACTGGGGCTGCACGATGACCAGGTTTGTGTTGGCGCGGTGGGTAGACTGTCGCACCAGAAAGCCATCGACCGACTGGTTACCGCGTTTGCGATGATTGCATCCGGTTGCCCGCGCGCACGCTTGCTGATCGTCGGTGATGGCCCGCAGCGCACCATGCTGGAGGACCTGATTATCAGCCTCGGTGTCAGCAAACAGGTGCGCCTCATCGGCCCGGGCGACGGTGCGCGCCTGATGGCAGCCTTCGACATTTTTGCGTTGAGCAGCCGCTACGAGTCGTGCCCATACGTCTTGCTGGAAGCTGCCGCGCGCGAATTACCGATCGTGATGACTGATACCGGCGGTGCCGGCAGCCTGGTCCGGGAAAAGAACAACGGCTATATCGTGCCGCAGGCGGACGCAGAGACGTTCGCGGCGCGACTCCGCAAGCTGATCCATAGTCCGATTCTGCGCCGAAGCATGGCGCAGAACTCAAAGCTGATCGCACAGCGCTACAATCTGGATCAGATGATCGAAAAAACGCTGGCCGTGTATCACGACTCTGTACCCGATTAGACGCGGGTCACTCAGTAGCTGTTTTCGCCGCGGATCACGACGAGGAAGGTGCGCAGGATGATCATCAGGTCCAGCGTGACGGACCAGTTGTCGATGTAATAGAGATCGTGTTCCACGCGACCGAGCAGATCGGCCTCGGTCTCGGTGTTGCCACGCCAGCCGTTCACCTGGGCCCAGCCGGTAATCCCCGGCTTGACCTTATGCCTCACCGCATACTGGTCGATCACGTCCTCGTAGAGCTTGTCACCGGCCTTGGCGCGCACGGCGTGCGGCCGCGGTCCGACCACCGACATTTCGCCCCGCAGGACATTCAGCAACTGGGGCAGCTCGTCCAGGCTGAAGCGTCGCAGGAACGCCCCCGCCCGCGTCACGCGCGGATCGCCGGGCCGCGTTAGCTGATCCGCCTCGACGTCAGTTTTATCGATATACATCGTGCGGAACTTGAACACTTCGATCAGCCGGTTGTTGAAACCGTAGCGCGGCTGTCGGAACAACACCGGGCCGCGGCTGTCGAGCTTGATCCAGACGGCAATGCCGATCAGCAGCGGCGAGCTCCCCACCAGGAATAGAGTGCCCAACGCGTAGTCCATGATCTTCTTCGTGAGCGCCGACCAGCCCGACACGGGTTTGTCGAGCACGCTGAGCATGGGTACGCCGTACTGGAAGCTGGTTCGCCGGTGCAGAAAATCGGCGCCGACGAATTCCGGACTGAGGCGAATATCCGCGGGCAGCACGGACAGCATGTGCGTAATGCTCAACAGGCGATCGTCGGCATTCCACGGCAATGCAATCAGGATCTCGTCCGCGCGGTGATCGCGGGACCATTCAACCAGATCGTCGATACCGCCGAGGTATGGGTAGCCGATGTTCTCCATGTCCTGGCGGGTCGAGCGATCGTCGAAGACGCCAATGATGCGATTCCATGGCTCCTGCATGGCTTCGATATGGCGGATCAGCGACGCACCCTGCTGACCCGCGCCATAAACGACAATGTTTCGCCCCAGCTGCCCCTGGCGAGCGAGCCGGCCCAGGAATGCCTTCACCGCGAACCGGCCCAGTGGCACGAGAAAGGCAATACTACCCAGCCAGGTGAACGCCCACACCCGTGAGAATTGATCAGAGATTTTCAGCGCAAACGCAATGGCCAGCAGAATGAGAAAAATGCCGACCGGAATGAGCACCAGCTTCCGGACCTGCTGTCCGGGGCTGATGATGCGGCTGAAGCGATACAGCTCGGTAACGAGAAAGGACTGGACGAGGAGAAATGTGTACAGCGCGATAGCAGTGGCGTACGCAGTCCAGAGTTCCGGGTACGTACCAGCAACGTAGCCCAGGAATATCAACAAACCACTGCCGGCCACCAGTACGGCATCGAGGAGCATGGTCGAACCGGAGACAATACTCTGCGACAGTCGAACGCGATGAAAGCGTGATTTTTCGACGGTGCGCGCAAGCGCATCCGCATTGGTCGCCATCGTCTTCCCTGATATTTCTGAGTTCTTGTTTTCGCGGCGCTGGAACGACCGCACAACGCGGCCGGCGGGCATTATTGTCCAAATAATTGCCCGGCCAGAATCCAGTTAAGATAGTATGAACCGGCAGAACAAAAGTCCAGAAAACATCGCCTTATGTGAAGTCACAACAGGCGCTCTGCCACTCTCCCATGAGCAAAGTTGCGGTACTGATTCCGGTCTTCAACCAGGCCGAAGACCTGATGCGGACGCTGGATTCAGTCGACCGCCAGGACGCCAACCTCGAGTTTGTCGTGGTCGATGATGGCAGCCAGCCGCCGATCGAGATCCCCACCCATCGCATGCGGCACCCGGTGCACCTGATCGCGTTACAGGAAAACCAGGGCTGCACCGTGGCCCGGAATATCGGCCTGAGCCACATCTTCAAAGGCGACTTCGACTACGTTGCACTGCAGGACGCCGGGGATACGGACGTCGGCGAGCGCATGGCGAAACAAATGCGGTACCTAGACCTGCATCCCGGTATCGCCGTGGTCGGCGCCTGGGCACAGTACGTCGATCGCGATGGCACGCCACTCTATATCTACAAGGCGCCCCCATCGACGCACGAAATCCGCTCGCGCATGCCGTACGTGTCGGCCTTCGCCAACCCTGCGAGCATGATCCGGTTATCTGCTTTGGAGCAGGTCGGCGTGTATGACCCGGCCTACCCGATCGCCAGTGACTACGAAATCTTTTTCCGGCTCACGCGGGCCTTCGATTCGGCCAATCTGCAGGAGATCCTGATCAACAAAGAGGACCACCCCAACAGCCTGTCGCTCGGGCGACGACGGCGCTCGCTCTGGTACCGGCTGCGCGCGCAACTGCAGCACTTTGCGTTTCCGTCCATTCACTCCTATCTGGGAGTTCTGTGGACTTTGTTCCTGATGTTACTGCCCTATCGCTGGGTCCTTACCGTCAAGCGCTGGCGAGGCTACGCGCACTGACGCGCTGGAAAACCGTTCTATGACGACAAGTAATCGACTGTTGATCATTGGCCTGGATGCGGCCGACCGCCACCTGGTCCAACGGTGGGCCGCCGATGGGAACATGCCGAATATGGGCCGGCTCTTCGACACGGCGGCCTGGGGCGATTCGCGTAACCCGACCGGCATGGTGTCCGGCACGGTCTGGCCGACCTTCTATACCGGCGTCATGCCCGGCCGGACCGGCCGCTTTCGCGGGACGACGCAATTCGTGTCCGGCACCTACGTCCATGCCGACGTCGACTATGAACGACATTCCTATCCGGAATTCTGGAATCTGATGAGTGACCAGGGGCGCACGTGCACGGTCATCGATGCGCCGTACGCATTCCTGTCCAGTGCCCCGCACGTCACGCAGCTCGTCGACTGGTGCTCACACTCCCCGTGGAAGGATGGTGTTACCGAGAGTACGCCGAGCGAGCTCGCGTCAGACGTGCGCCAGCGCTACGGCCGCGACCCGGTGGGCAAGTGTGATTTCGCCCCTCTCGACGATACGGCCGATTTCCGCCGCTTTACGAACGGTTTGCTCCGGCGCATTCAGACCAAGACCGATATGACGCTGGATATGTTGGCGGACAGCGACGCCGAGGTTTTTCTGAACGTGTTCAGCGAGTGTCATTGCGCGGGCCACCAACTGTGGCACCTGCACGATCCGGCGCACCCGCTGCACGATCCCGAGATGCTGCGTGAGCTTGGCGAGGATCCGCTGCAAACCGTCTACCGGGCGATTGACACGGCGCTGGGGCGGATACTGGATGGCGTGGACTCGGCCACCCGGGTCATGGTGTTCTGCAGTCATGGCATCGGGCCCGCCTATTCCGGCACGCACCTGCTCGATGAAATCCTGCTGCGACTCGAGGGCAAAGCCTCACCGCGTCGCCGACAGGGCCTGGCGCAGGTAATGGTCGCGACGTGGACGCGCATGCCACAGGCGGTTCGTACGTTCTTTACGCCGCTGCAAAAGAAGCTCTGGCCCAAGCTCAAGGCAAACCTGGTCCAGCCGGGCAAATCGAGACGCAAGTATTTCGAAATCATCATCAACGATGCGTCCGGCGGCATTCGGCTCAATGTCCGGGGCCGCGAACCCGACGGCATCGTCGATCCGGGTCCCGAGTACGACGAGATCTGCGCGATGCTCGAGCGGGAGCTATTGGCGGTAGAGAATCCGTCTACCGGCCAGCCGCTGGTCAAGCGTGTGCTGCGTGCCCGTGAACTGTATCAGGGTGAACACGCCGAAATGTTGCCCGACCTGATGGTGATCTGGAATCGTGTCGGGCATATCAGCGAAGCCCGCTCTACCAGCATCGGGCACATCACGCGCAAATTTGTCTTCACGAATCACCGGACCGGCGATCACACCGAGGACGATGGTTTGTTCTTCCTGACCGGCGCCGGCATCACGGCTGGCAGACTCGATGAGGTTTCCGTCGCCGACCTGGCACCCACTATTGCAGCACTCATCGGTTTCGACCTGCCGGACGCGGACGGCAAGGCCATTCGCGAGCTGGCGGCGACCGCGGAACCAACCCTGATGGCGGACGCCGGCTGAGCGGCTCGGCAAACTCGCGTGGCGGAGCGGAAGATCATATACATCGGTGGCTGGGGGCGCAGTGGCAGTAGCCTGCTCGCCAATCTGCTCGGCTCGCACGCCGATGCGATGTCGGTAGGCGAGCTGCGCTATATCTGGGATCGGGGTGTCATTGATGACAAACGCTGCGGGTGCGGTGAGGAGTTTTCGCAGTGTGATTTCTGGACGCAGTGTTTTGCAGGCGGCGAGGTCCGGGTGGACGAGGCACAGGCCCTGCACCTGACCAGGAATGTCGGTAGTCGCGCCACGTGGCGACAAATCCTCGCGTCACTGACCGGCGGCATCGGCCGATATCAGCGCCGCCATGCCGCGGAGCTGGACCTGCTGCGTCGGCTTTACCGGGCCGCCGCGAATACAGCAACCACGGACGTGCTAATCGACTCCTCGAAAACCCCGCCGTATGCCATCAACCTGCTGGGCGATCCGGACGTCGAGTTCTATTTCCTGCACCTGGTGCGCGACCCACGCGCCGTCGCGTATTCATGGTCACGGAAGCTGGCCAGCAAGGAGGCCCGGGACCATTTCCTGCCACGGTATTCAGGAGTGAAATGCGCAATCTACTGGTGCGCATTCAATTTGTTTGGCTTGATGATGCGTGCGCGGCCGAACACCAATTACCTGCAAATCCGCTACGAGGACTTCACGGCCACACCTCGCGATACCCTCGCCTCGGTATTCACCCATTGCGGCATGCGCGTCGATGGCCTGACCTGGATCAATGCGAACACGGCGGAAGTTGCCGCCCAGCATTCAATCAGCGGCAACCCGAGCCGCTTCGATACCGGCACGGTGAGCATTCGTTGCGACGACGAGTGGCACACGCAGATGCCCGCCGGCAAGCGATGGCTGGTGACCCTGTTATGCGCACCGTTGCTGCGATTGTTTGGCTACCGGCTGGATCACAGCAAGCCATTGGTATTCGCGCCAACCGCCGATTCCGTGGATCGGTAAGCTCCTACCGAACCGTCAGCGCCGGCGCGCCCGCCCACGGATCTTCGAAATAGCCGACGAAGTCGAGATAGTCGGCCTGGCTTCCGAGCAGTGTGGCAGTCCCGGATTGCACCGCAGCGGCAAAACTCGTCTCGCCCGTCACGATCTTATCCAGGATCTCACGCTCGAGTAGTAACACCAGGTCGGCGTCCGCTGGCACACCGAGCTGAAAGCGGCAGACGCCACGATCGATTACCAGCCCGAAGTTCTCGCCCGAATCCGTGAGTTGCACCCCCAGGCCTGCGGCAACGTCAAGCACCTCCTCGGCTTTCAGCCGACTGGTCCAGCTGTTCAGGATGGCCGCCGCCGGTAATGCGGCCACGATATCCGGTGGCAGGAACACGCCGCGCATGCTCACCGCAGCCAGCCGTTCGGTCAGCGTGCCCTCCAACTCCATTGCCGACGTGAGATACCAGTTGCGCCAGTTGATATTGATGCTGCGATACCCGAGCTGCCGAAATGCGGCAGCCTTGATGGTACGCGCCTGCAACGCCTCGCTGTCGATCCGGATCAGCATGGTCGCCAGCTCCGCGGCCCACTGGAAGTCCTCTGCGGCATAGGCCTGTTGCGCTTCGCTTAGCACCGCCGCGGCGCCGCCCATGAGCCGGATCAGGCGCCGATCGCGTTCCCGACGCGGCACCGGTTGCAGCGCCACCGGATCGCCCTCGAACCAGCCGAGATAGCCGGCATAGATTGCGCGCACGGCCTGCGGCACGGTGCCGTAGTACTGACGCAGATACGGACTGTAGCTTGCCAGGTGTGGCGGCAGCCTGACGCGTTGCACGAGCTCATCGGGCGTGTAGCCCTTGTTCATGAACCGGATGGTCTGGTCGAGAACGAACTGGATGCCGTCGCGGGTCATGCGCAGCACCTCGTCGACCCGGGCCGCGCCGGACACGGGTTGACCATGGGTTGGCACGAGATGTTCCGCCTCAAGCTGCCGCAGCTTGTCGATGCTCCTGACCCACGTGGCTGGCTCACGGAATTTCGTCCCGCGCAGCGAATAGACATTGGGAAAGGTTGGCCCCTGGATGACCTCGGTATCGATCAGAACTTTGTCGTCAGGCAAATAGACCGCGAGTTCGTCCGGTGCTTCGCTGGGCGCGTGGATGATTTCCAGGCGCACCCCGGCAATCACCGTCATCAGTCGATCGTCGACCAGTTCGTTGGGCACGATGAAGGAGCCTGGCCGGCCCCCGATCGGCAAAGGCCCGATGCCGGCATTCATGCCTTCGCGATCCTCGGGGCCGAGGAGAAAACCGAAAGTGTATCCCCCGCGCAGCGCCAGGATCGGCCCCAACAACTGGCTTTCATCGGCAAGGTTGTCGACGAGCGTGCGATGCGCGATCAGGCGAATATTGTCCGCCGCAACTTCGGCCTCACTCACCAGTCCCTTGATCCCGTCGATATGGTCATGATGAAAGTGGCTATAGATGATGGCGCGAATGGGCTTGTCCGTGATCTTGCGAAATTCCTGCAGCACCTCGCGACTGGTATCGGGACTAAGCCCCGCATCGACCAGGATCACGCCGGCGTCGCCGACGATCATGACGATGTTGGCGATGTTCCAGCCCACCGCGCTATACACGCGTCGGCCAACACGGTAAACCTTCTTGCGGAAGTGCTCGGTGTGCTCGCGCAGTTCCGGCGCAATGCTGACCGGCACGGCCTCAATGGGCTGCTCCTGCGCGTGGCTGTTCCCGATCGCCAAGAAGGTCACTGCGCTGAGCACCAGA
>JASJBD010000150.1 GCA_030066665.1 Gammaproteobacteria bacterium | reverse complement strand
CGGGGCCGTCGTGTTAATGATGCCTTCGACTCGCGCCACCTCATCGGAGTGAAGGCCGGTGCGTTGGGAAATTGCAGATAGAGAATCTTGGTTGTCCAGAAAATCGCGCCGCGCGACTTCGACGAACACCATCTTGGTGGTCTCCTCGAATTCGTTAAACGACACGCCGTTACGCAGCAGGATCCTGACCAGAGGCCGAAGAAGCTGACGAAACGCATTGAGAATAGTGTCTTTTAGGTTGTCGGCCATGCGTAGGACCGGAAAATCACAGCAGGTTAGTGCCAGCGCGGAAGCCATTTTGTTGTTCTCATTTTTTGCTTTGGCGGCGCGATCACGCGGAGCTTTGCTCCAAAGCACATTTAGTTAAACGCGATTGTACATAATTTGACCCTAAAATCTCAAAAAAATGCTAGAAATCCTATACTTCCGAAGGAATCATAATAAATCATGCGATGTACGATGTTACTTAATCTAGACAGTAACTTAGCACCCCTTCTTAAGCCTAGATCTTAAATGTGCCGCTAACGTATATGGCATGCGGCAAGAGATTTCGCCGAAAAGTTGCCTACGCACGAGGAGGCGGCCACCGGACGCAGCTTCAGGCTAACTCGATACTCAACGCATGAATGTCGGTCTGCATGAGGTCGCCGACCGCGTCGTAGACCAGCCGATGGCACTGAATTGGCCGCAGGCCCGCGAACTTGGGGGAGCCGATTTGCAGCCGAAAATGCCCGCGGCCGTCCTTTGCGCCGGCATGGCCCACGTGGAGGTGGCTCTCGTCGATGATCTCGAGAAAGCTGGGTTCGAGGTGGGTATCGAGACGCTCGCGGATCAGTCGAATGCGCTCTTCGTTCACGGCAAGACCAGCTTGAACGGCTTGACTACGACCTGTTCGTATACGCCTGCGCTGACGTAGGGGTCATTGTCAGCCCAGGCCTGTGCTTCAGCCAGGCTCTCGAATTCGGCGACGACGAGACTGCCGGTGAAGCCGGCGGGCCCCGGGTTATTGGTGTCGATTGCGGGATGGGGTCCGGCAATCACCAGGCGTCCTTCCTCACGCATATCGTGCAGTCGCTTGATGTGATCCTGGCGCGCCTTTGCCCTGAGCGGGGCACTGTCGGCAACGTCAGTCGACATGATGGCATAGAGCATGTGTCGATCCTCCTGGCGCGATGATACTGAATTGATTGCCAATCGCGTGCCATGGCCCCGCGGTCGCTACAATACGCGCACATGACGGTCCGGCTCGAAATCCATCCTGAAAGCCCCCAGGCTCGCCTGGTTCGGCAAGTAGCTGAAGTGTTGCGCGACGGCGGCCTCATCGTATATCCGACGGACTCCTGCTACGCGCTCGGCTGCATGCTGGACGCGGCCGACGCGGCCCGCAACATGGCGCGGATTCGGCAGACAGACAAGTCACACAATTTCACCCTGATTTGCCGCGACCTGTCGGAGGTATCGGCCTATGTGAAGGTGCCGAATTGGGCCTATCGGTTGGTCAGGGCCAACACCCCCGGGCCCTATACTTTCATCCTGCCGGCGACACGTGATGTGCCGCGTCGGCTGCTGAACCAAAAGCGCAAGACCATCGGGTTTCGCCTCCCGGATCACGCCGTGCCGCGCGCGATACTGGAAGAGATCGGCGAGCCGATCATGAGTTCGACGTTGTTGATGCCGGGCAGTGACCGGCCGCTCAATGACGGCGACGATATTCTCGAGCAGCTTGACGGTCAGGTCGAACTGGTGATCGACAGCGGCAGCTGCGGTATCGAGCCGTCCACCGTAGTCGACCTGCTGGGCGAGTATCCGGTGATCCTTCGACGCGGCAAGGGCGACGCGCGCGACTTCGAGTAAGCCTCAACTCTGCGATAATCGCGCTATGCCAAACCTCGATATCGCTGCCATGGTGCAGGCTTTCGCCGTGGGCGTGATCCCGGTTCTGTTCGCCATCACTCTTCACGAAGTAGCGCACGGTTGGGCGGCACGCGCGTTTGGCGATCGCACCGCCGAAATGCTTGGTCGTCTGTCGCTGAATCCGATTCGGCACATCGACCCGGTCGGTACTGTGGTGGTGCCGATACTCGTCTTCGTGTTGTCGGGTTTCTCCTTTCTGTTTGGCTGGGCCAAACCAGTCCCTGTCAATCCGCGCGGCCTCAAGCGCCCCAAGCAGGACATGGTGGCGGTGGCCGCCGCGGGTCCCGCGGCCAATGTGATCATGGGCGTGTTCTGGGCTTTCATCGTCGTGATGGCGAGTGGCTCTGCCGCTGCCGGCAACACCGTGGGTGTCTTTCTAACTGAAATGGGCAAAATCGGCGTGTTTTTCAATGCGATATTGGCCGTATTTAACCTGATTCCCCTCCCACCTCTGGACGGCGGCCGGGTTCTGCGTGGCCTGGTACCTGAGTCTATCGGGCGCAGGCTCGATGCTATTGAGCCATTCGGCCTTATAATCATCGTGTTGTTGTTGTCGCTTGGGCTGATCTGGCCGCTCATGGGTCCAATGATCCGGTCCTTGCAACTCTTGATGTACACGCTCGCTGGGGCCGGGGGGGCTTGAGGATGGATCAGAGGACGGACGCGCGCGCTCGCTTGCGGCTGGTAAATCCACCGGACAAGGATCCGCTGCTGTCGGAGGCGGCGGCTGGCGGAAATCCCACCCAGGGCGAAATGCCGTTCGCCGTTGTTGCCGGGGAGCCAGTCACACAGCTGCCCCAGGACCTGTATATCCCGCCGCATGCGCTGCGAGTGTTTCTCGAGGCCTTCGCCGGTCCACTGGACCTGCTTCTGTATCTGATCCGTCGCCAGAACCTGGACATTCTCGATATCCCCATTGCGGAAATCACTCAGCAGTACGTGCAGTACATCGAGATGATGAAGCATCTGGAACTCGAACTCGCGGGTGAGTACCTGCTAATGGCCGCGATGTTGGCGGAGATCAAATCGCGCATGCTGTTGCCGCGGTCCGAGGAACTGGAAGAAGACGAAGACGATCCGCGTGCCGAACTCGTCCGGCGCTTGCTGGAGTACGAACGCTACAAGCAGGCCGCGGAGGGTATCGATGCGCTGGACCGCATGCACCGGGATACTCATCAGGCGAGCGCCGAGGTGGTGGACAAGCAGGTCGTGCGCAAGTTACCTGATCTCACCATGAAGGAATTGCTGGTGGCATTCCAGGACGTTCTAACGCGTGCCGAAAACTTCGCTCACCTGCATGTGCAGCGTGAGCCCTTGTCGGTGCGTCAACGGATGTCGGAAATGCTGGCGGCGGTCAAGGACGGTGGCTTCGTGGAATTTATCCGCCTGTTCGACCCTCGCGAGGGGCGCATGGGTATCGCGGTGACCTTCATTGCGCTGCTCGAACTGCTTCGGGAAGGCGTCATCGAGGTGGTGCAGGCTGAGGCGTATTCGCCGATCCACGTACGCGCAGCGACGAGCGCGCAGGTGGCGGACACGCCGACGGAATCAATTGAGTAACACGGATCGAGGTTCATGGATAACAGCGAACTCAAGCACATTATCGAAGCGGCGCTGCTGGCGGCCGGTAGACCGCTGTCCCTGGATGAATTGCGCGGCCTTTTCGGCGGTGAACGCAGTGCGCCGCCGCGCCAGGACGTTCGAGCTGCGCTGATGGCTTTGCAGAGCGACTACGATGGCCGCGGACTCGAGGTGAAGGAAGTTGCCAGTGGCTATCGTATCCAGGTGCGTGCGGCCATGGCTCCCTGGCTGGCCAAATTGTGGGAGGAGCGACCACCGCGCTATTCCCGCGCGCTGATGGAGACCCTCGCGATCATCGCGTACCGACAGCCGGTGACGCGCGGTGACGTCGAGGAGATCCGCGGCGTCAGCGTGTCGACGAATATCATTCGCACACTCCTCGAGCGCGCCTGGATCCGCGTCGTGGGTCATCGCGATGTGCCGGGCAAGCCAGAAATGTTTGGCACCACGCGTGAGTTTCTCGATTACTTCGGCCTGAAGAACCTCGACCAGATGCCGACCCTGGCGGAACTCAAGGATCTCGATCCGGTTCATGTGCAGCTCGAGTTGCCGGATGTCGACGAGGCGGCTGGCGAATTGGCCGCGAGTGATGCCCCGGACGACAACGTCACGTCGATCGAAGACGCGCGGGCACAAACGTCCGAGTCGGTTTCGCCGGAGCCTGCGGTCGACGGTCAAGAGGAGCAGGCGACCGCAACCGTGGTGCCGCTAAAGACCCGGTAGGCGCCGCCCCGGCGGTGGCCGAGCGCTTGCAGAAATGGCTGGCCGCGCGCGGATTGGGTTCCCGGCGGGCAATCGAGGTCTGGATCCGCGAGGGCCGAATCACCGTTGATGGCCAGCCCGCCGTGCTCGGTCAAAAAGTCACCGGCGCCGAGACTATCCGGGTTGACGGCGAACGCGTTCATGTTCCGCGCGAACGCCCCGCACAGCCGCGCAGTCTCCTCTATCACAAACCGGCCGGCGAAATCTGTACGCGCAGCGACCCGGCGGGTAGGCCAACGGTATTCGAATCGCTGCCCGAATTGCGCGGTCAGCGTTGGATCAGTGTCGGCCGGCTCGATGTCCAGACTGCCGGCCTGCTGCTGTTCACAACCGATGGAGAACTGGCTGCCCGGCTGATGCATCCGAGTGCCGGCGTTGAACGTGAGTACGCCGTGCGCGTGCAGGGCGGGCTGGAGCCGCAGGCTGTCGACAGATTACGCGACGGCGTTGAACTGGAAGATGGGAGCGTTCGGTGTCAAAGGATTGAATTCAGCGGTGGTGAAGCCGGTAACCAGTGGTATCGCATCGTGTTGACCGAGGGACGTAACCGCATTGTCCGCCGCATGATCGAGGCCGTTGGTGCGCGCGTCAGCCGGTTGATTCGTATCCGTTACGGGCCACTGACGCTGCCGCGCGACCTGCCCCGAGGGCGTTATCACGTCCTTGATGCGCGGGAATCCGAACGTCTGTACAAAGCTGCTGGTTTGTCGGCGCCCCGACGGCGAGCGCGCAAACGGCAAGCCGCCAAACGTAGCCGACGCGTCAAGCCCGGGCGTCGAGGCTCTGACCGGTAACGCCCCGACTGTCCGGTCCCATCAGGTACAGGTAAGCGGCCATGATGTCTTCCGGCTGCGGCAACGTATTCGGGTCTTCGGCCGGGTAGGCGGCAGCCCGCATCGCGGTACGGGTACGACCGGGATTCACGCAATTGACGCGAATCCGTCCGGCACCCGCCGTTTCGTCGGCAAGCACCTGGGCGAGTCCCTCCGTGCCGAATTTCGACACTGCGTACGCACCCCAGTACGCGCGTCCCTGCCGCCCAACGCCGCTGGAAGTGAACACCACCGACGCATCGCCGGACTTGTTCAGCAGCGGCAGCAATACCTGGGTTAACACGAATGGCACCGTGAGATTGACGTGTATGACTTCGACCCAGGTGTTGATATCGTACTGCTCGATCGGCGTGCGTTCCCCGAGGATGCCCGCGTTGTGCAACAAGCCATCGAGCTGGCCGAATTCGTCCTCAATACTGTCGCGAAGCTGGTAGAACGCGTCCGCCTGCGCCTTGAGCAAATTGAGCGGCGCGATGGATGGACGGCGTCCGCCCGCAGCAACGATTTCATCGTAGACCTGTTCCAGCTTGCTGACGGTGCGGCCATGCAGGATCACCCGTGCGCCGTGCCCTGCATAGCTCAGCGCGGCGGCGCGGCCGATACCACTGCCGGCGCCCGTGACGAGGATGATCCGATCAGCCAGCAGGTCGGGCTCGGGCGAGTAAGTCTGCGGTTCGAAACCCATTGGACCTAGTGGGGTTTCGTTGTCTCGCTGTCTTCAGCAGCGGTTCTTGTCGAGCTTGACTCGAGCTTGGGCAGCTTATCCGATGCGTCGTCGGTGCTGGTGCCGGCCTCGCGCACGGTAGCCTCCACCTCGGCTGTCGGCGGAATCTCGTCGCGCGCCTGAATACCGAGTTCGGTGAATTTTCGCGCGCCGGGCAGCACCATCTTCTCGAGTGAGCCGATGGCCTGATTGTAGGACTGAACGCCGCCGGTCAGGCGCTTGCCCAGCTGGACCATGTGATTCGTGAAGGTGCCCAGGCGCCCGTACAGCTCCACGGCCAGACGCCGGATTTCTTCGGCATTGTCCGTCAGGGACAGCTGCTGCCAGCCGTAAGCAACCGCTTTCAAAAGGGCGATCAGGCTGGTCGGGGTGGCCAGGATCACTTTCTGCCGAATGGCTTCATCCAGCAGCGTCGGATTTTCCGTCAGCGCGGCGGACAGGAATTGCTCGCCGGGAATGAACAGAATGACGAACTCCGGACTGCGCTCGAACTGCGACCAATAAGCTTTGGCAGATAATTCACGCACGCGATTGGCCACATTGCGGGCATGCTTTTGCAGGGCCTGTCCGCGGCTCTGCTCTTCGCGCGCCTCGACGGCCTGCAAGTACGCATCCAGCGGTGTCTTGACGTCGACGACGATCTCGCCGCGGTCGGGCAGATGGATTACCAGGTCCGGTCGCATCGCACCGGCGTCGGTCGTCGTGTGTACCTGCTCGGTGAAATCGCAATGCTCGACCATGCCGGCCATTTCCACGATCCGGCGCAACGTGATTTCTCCCCACTGCCCCCGCACTTCGGGTCGGCGCAATGCCTGAACGAGGCGCTGGGTCTCGTCACGCAGCGTTTGCTGCCCGGCGGTCATGGCTTCCAACTGGGCGCGGATATTGCCGAATGCTTCGTGTCGGGTCTTCTCGATGGCGCCGATTTGCTCGTGGGTTTTTTGCAAAGCGTCCTGGATCGGCTTGATCAATTGTTCCACGGCCTGTTCCCGCTCGGCCATGGAGGCTTTTGCCTGCTGGTGGTGCTTCCCGAGGCTTTCCTGCGCGAGGCGCAGGAAGTTCTCGCTGTGCCGGGACATGGACTGATGGGTGAGGTTGCTCACCTTGGTGGTCAGGCGCTCCTCGGCGTGAGCGAGTGCCGTCTCGCGTTCTGCCGCGATCGCAGCTTCGGTCTTGACCGCGACCTGCAGGTCCGCGAGCTTGGCTCGCAGGCGCCGGCGGCGCGGCAGGCTCACGGCAAAGTAGACCAAAACCCCGATCACCATGCCCACCCCGAAGGCGGCAGCGACCCATGGCAGCGCCACGTTCGCCGGCAGCATGGTGAGCAATTCCTGCAAAGACGGCATGAAGTCAATCCGCGGTTGTGTCCACCGATAGTAGCGCCAGTATCTCGCGTGGGTGGCTCACCTGGTGATCCGCCCCCCAGTCTGTCGGGTCATCCCCGGGTTGAATGTAGCCGTATACCGCAGCCACGGTGCGCATGCCGGCCGCGCGGCCAGCCTCGATATCGCGCGACGCATCACCCACGTAAGCGGTTTGCTCGGCCGGCAGGGCGAGACGCTCGGCCGCATGAAGCAGCGGATCCGGGTGTGGTTTGCGCCGGGCCAGCGTGTCGCCGCTCACGACGCATGCGCAGCGCGAACGTAGCTGCAGGCCCGCCAGCAACGGTTCGGTCAAATAGCCTGGTTTGTTCGTGACAACGCCCCAAGGGCGACCGACCGCATCGAGTGCATCCAGCACGGCGGCCATGCCGGGAAACAGGCCAGTGGCCTGGCACAGTCGCCGTTCGTACAGCGCCAGGTAGCGATCGCGCAGGGCTTCGCGGCCATCGTCATCGAGGTGCGCGAAACCCGCCCGCAGCAGACCCAGCGCACCATTCGAAACGTGCGCACGAGCAGCGGCGAAGTCCATCGGTTCCAGGGTATGTTCGGCACGGAGTTCATCCAACGCGCCGACCATGTCCGGCGCGGTATCCAGCAGCGTGCCATCCAGGTCGAACAGAACCGTGTGGATGTGCGGCATCGGCGCTGACATGGCTAGCCCGCACTTCTCACCGGGATTTCGGATGATGGTGCGTCTGTGGTGGTTCTGAGTGCGTGCTTGGACTGAGAGGCATAGCCGTAGCT
>JASJBD010000026.1 GCA_030066665.1 Gammaproteobacteria bacterium | reverse complement strand
CTATCTGCAGGGTTTGTCTCCGAAGGAGAATCGCAGCGTGCCGCCGTTGCGTTACGGGACCGTCACACGGTTGAAGCGGGACTTTCCCGAGCTCGACATCGTCATTAACGGTGGCATCAATGATCTGTCCGTCGCGACCGAGCTGTTCGGGCAGGTGGATGGCCTGATGATCGGGAGACAAGCCTGCGCTCAACCGTACTTTCTGGCCGAGTTACAGGCGAAGTTCATTGACGAAAGCGATGCCCAGGCAGCGCCGCAACGTGCCGAGGTCGTGCGCCAGATGACCGTCTACGCTGCCCGGGAATGTGCGCGTGGCGCGCGGCTGCATCAGATTACGCGACACATGCTCGGGCTCTACGCGGGACAACCCGGCGCTGCTCGATGGCGGCGTTTCCTGTCTGAGCATGCCGTGCGCCCCGGCGCCAAGCCGGAGCTGCTGACCGAGGCGTTGAGTTTTTTGCCTGCAGCTGCTTGATGCGCGCGGGCGGAATGCGACAAACTTCACATTCGGGTTTTGTATTGACGTTTTAATCGACGGTCCGGCGCGAATCGTACGGGCTGACTCAAATACAAGGGGAACTCCGTGGCTGCACGCAAGGAAGATATCGGCGCTGGCATCGGTCCGGGCACCATGGCTGACCGGGCCGATCGACATGAACTCTATGAAGAAGCTGTTCAAGATGTGGAGCAGGAGTGCGAGTTCATCACCGATACGTTTCGCGAGCTGCGGGGCCGCGACGCCTTGAGCTTCCGTGAGGACTTTTGCGGTACTGCGAGCGCCGCCTGCGAATGGGTTCGCCAGAACAGCCGGAGGACCGCCATTGGCGTGGATATCGATCCGCAGGTGCTGGAGTGGGGACGGCAACACCGGGTTGGCCGCCTGAACAGCGAACAGCAGCAACGAGTCAAACTGGTCGAGGGCGATGTGCTTTCCGCTCGAACGCAACCTGTGGACGTCGTCGGTGCGTTTAATTTCAGCTACTACGTCTTCAAGGATCGGACGCGTTTACGAAAGTACTTCGCGGCCGCTCGCGATGCCCTGGGGCCCGATGGGCTCTTCATCCTGGATGCTTTCGGCGGGCATGAAGCCTTCGAGGAAATGAAGGAAAAGACCAAATACGACAATTTCACCTACATCTGGGACCAGGCCGAGTACTATCCGATCACCGGCGAGTATGTCTGCCACATTCATTTCAAGTTCCCGGACGGGTCCAAAATGAAGCAGGCGTTTAGCTACGAGTGGCGCCTGTGGACGCTGCCGGAGATCCGGGAGCTGCTGTCGGAAGCGGGTTTCCGCAAGGTCACGGTCTACTGGGAAGGTACCGATGAGGACGGTGAGGGCAACGGGGAATTCGAGCCGGAGGAAAAGGGTGAAGCAGACGCCGGGTGGATCGTTTATATCGTCGCGCAGCCCTAGCTGGTTTTCGGCGCGGTGATCTCTGGCGCAATAGCTCGCGGTCTGCCGTATAATCCCTCCGAGGCGGTTTAACATATTCCATGAGCGACGCTGCACCAGTGGGAGACGAGGATCAGGTAGCAATCGTATTTGCCGATGTAGTCGGCAGTACGCATCTCTACGAAGCCCTCGGGGACGACCGCGCCCGGGAAACGGTGCAGCGTTGCCTCGACATCATGAAAGAGGCGACCGAGCAGTTCGGCGGCGCCGTTATCAAGACCATGGGCGACGAGGTCATGTCCACGTTCCCGTCTGCCGATGACGCCATGAACGCTGCCAGTCAGATGCAACAGGGCATCACGAACAACCCGAATTTGACGGGCGATGGCACGAGCGTCTCGATTCGCATCGGCTGTCACTATGGGCCGGTCGTCAGCCAGGACCGGGACATCTTTGGTGTCGCGGTGTCGGATGCCAGTCGCATGACGTCGCGTGCGAAGGCTGGCCAGATACTGACCACGGGCGTCACGGTCGAGCAACTGAGTGGCGAATGGAAGGGCCTGGTGCGGCAGATCGATGTGACGACCGTGCGCGGTCGCAGTGATGAGGTCGCCGTGTTCGAGGTGCTCTGGCAGCCGGAGGAGGCGACGAGCATGTTGCCGGCAGTGGATGTCATTCCACGGCGTCAGGCAGTCAGCCTGAGTCTTTCCTATAACGAGCAGAAAGTCACGATGAGCGAGGCCGAGCTGAAAAATGCCACGATCGGGCGTGCCGACGACAACGATCTGGTCGTCAAGGGAAATTTGATTTCGAGGCTACACGCGCGTGTCGAACTGGTGCGCAACCGGTTCATGCTCGTCGACGAGAGCACCAATGGTACCTTCGTGCAGCGCGATGACGGCGAAGAGTCCTATGTCCGTCGGGATAGCGTCGAACTGAGCGGTTCGGGTGTCATCAGTTTGGGCCGCGTCGCCGTCAAGGGCGCCCCGCTCGCCATCGAATACACGGTCAGCGATTGACCTCTTGGACTGGCTCAGGCCTTCAGGCCCGCCACCACCCGCTCACGCTCTGCCTCCAATAGCTCCGGTACCCGGTCTTCGTATTCCTCGAAATACTCCGCGACCGCCTCCAGTTCTGCCAGCCAGGCATCGCGATCGACCGATAGCAGCGATCGCATGGTGGCGTCGTCAATGGTCAGTCCATTGGTATCGATATCACCATCCTTGGGCAGGTAGCCGATCGGCGTCTCGACCGCGTCCACGCGATTCTCGCAACGATCGATGATCCAGCGCATCACCCGAAGATTGTCGCCAAAGCCGGGCCACAGGAACTTGCCGTCCTGGTCCTGCCGGAACCAGTTGACATGAAAAATCTTTGGCAGGCGTTTTGCCCTGGCGGTGAAGCTGAGCCAGTGCCCCCAATAGTTGGCGAAGTTGTAGCCGCAGAACGGCTTCATGGCCATGGGGTCGCGCCGGGTGACGCCGACCTTGCCGGCGGCCGCTGCCGTCGTTTCTGACGCCACGCTGGCACCGACCAGCACGCCATGTCCCCAGTCGAGCGCCTCGTAAACCAGCGGCGCCAGTTCCCGGCGCCTGCCGCCGAAGATGATGGCGCTGATTGGCACGCCCGCCGGATCGTCCGCCAGCGGTGAGTAACTTGGATTCTGCTTGGCGGCAACGGTAAACCGGGAATTCGGATGCGCAGCCGCCTCGCCGCTGCCGTTAATCTGGTTGCCTTTCCAGTCGATTACCGGTTCGCCGCTGTCTTTGCCTTCCCACCAGGGCTCGTTGTCCGCCGTCACCGCGACGTTGGTGAAGATTGCGTCGCGACGAATCATGTCGTAGGCGTTGTGATTGGTCTTCCGGTTCGTGCCGGGGACCACACCGAAGTACCCGGACTCGGGATTGACCGCGCGCAGCCGACCGTCGTCGTCGACGTGCAGCCAGGCGATATCGTCGCCGATGGTCCGGACTTTCCAGCCGTCGTAGGTCTCCGGTGGGATCAGCATCGCCAGGTTCGTCTTGCCGCAGGCCGACGGGAATGCTGCGGCGAGGTAATGCTTTTCGCCCTGCGGGCTCTCCACTTCCACGATCAGCATATGTTCAGCAAGCCAGCCCTCATTTCTTGCCTGGTAGCTGGCGATGCGCAACGCATGGCATTTCTTGCCGAGCAATGCGTTGCCGCCATAGCCGGAACCGAAACTCTGAATTTGCAATTCATCGGGGAAATGCATGATGAAGCGCACTTCGGGGTCGAGATCGCCGATGGAGTGCAGGCCTTTGACAAAGCTGCCCTCGCGCTCGATCCGCTCCAGGGCGGCGGCGCCCATACGGGTCATCAGATTCATGTTGACGACGACGTAAGGGCTGTCGGTGACTTCCACACCGCACCGTGCGTAGGGAGAGTCAATCGGACCCATGCAGTACGGGATCACGTACATTGTTCGCCCTTGCATGCAGCCTTCGAACAAACCGTTCATTTGCGCGTGAGCCTCAGCGGGGTGCATCCAGTTGTTGTTCGGTCCAGCATCCTGCTGGTGCTTGGTGCAGACGAATGTGAGGTGCTCGACCCGCGCGACATCATTCGGATCGGAGCGATGCAAATAGCAGTTCGGGTGCGTTTCCTGGTTCAGCTCCAGCAGATCCCCAGAGGCCAGCATCTCGTCGATCAAGCCCCGGTACTCGGCATCGCTACCATCGCACCACTTGATTTGATCCGGACGTGTCAGTGCCGCGACCTCGTCAATCCATTGCTGGAGGTCCTCGTTTGTCGTACTCATGCGAATCCTCGACTGGCTCGTGAATTGGGCGGCATTGGTATCCGCCTGTTATGTAGAATTATTGGCGGTGAGCCCGCTGCGGGCTGCCGTATTATTGCAGAAGGCGGCCGCCCGGTCAGCCCGGAGCACCGCATGCCAAAATTTTCCACTGGCAAACACGAACTCGACCAGGTGTTTGGTTGCAGCGGACCGCTGGCCGATTGTCTGGATGATTTCGCGCCGCGCCCGGAGCAATTGGCGATGGCCCGGGCGGTAGAGGATGCCATTGGTCGGGCGCGCAACCTCGTCGTGGAAGCCGGGACCGGAACAGGGAAGACGCTTGCGTATCTGGTGCCACTGTTGCTCGGTCAACGGCGTGCCGTTGTGTCAACCGGCACACGCACGCTGCAGGACCAGCTCTACCATCGTGACCTGCCGATGCTGGGCCGGGCGCTCGGTCGTCCGGCGCAGGTACGAATGCTGAAAGGGCGGCGCAATTATCTGTGCCTCTATCGACTGGAACGCGCCTGTGACGGGCCAGGCGAGCGGGCCGGCAGCGACGCCGACTGGCGTCGGGTCGTGGCTTGGGGTGCCCAGACCAGGCGCGGCGACATTGCCGAACTGGGTACGGTACCCGAGAGTTCACCGGTCTGGTCGCAGGTCACGTCGACCGCGGAAAACTGCCTCGGATCGGCCTGCCCGCGCTTCGATGACTGCCATGTGGCGCGGGCGCGCCAGGAGGCCCGCGACGCGGACATCGTCGTCGTGAATCATCATTTGCTCATGGCCGACCTCACCATAAAGGATGAGGGCTTTGGCGAGTTGCTGCCTGGCGTGGAGGTCGTTGTCGTCGATGAGGCGCATAATTTTCCCGATGTCGCCCAGAGTTTTCTGACTCTCAACGTTAGCGCGGGACAATTGACGGATCTCCTGAGTGACCTGCGTGCCGAGCTGCAGGCGGACGGTCTATTGCAGCGGGACACGCAGCGGCTCATCGAGTCCATCGCAGCAGACATGGCGAGGGCCCGTGAGGTTCTGCCGAGTGGTGCTGAAAACCTGCCATGGGCGGATCTGCCGGCCGGATTCGAGGCCGCTGCGCTCGATTTGCTCGAATGCCTGCAGGAACTTGGTGAGTCGTTGGGTGGCGAGGAGGAACTGAGCGTCGGTGGTCGACGCTGCCGCGAACGCTGCAATGCGCTCGCGACATCGCTGCAACAGATCGCCGATGGCAATGACGAGGACGGGCTCCGCTGGGTGCGGACGACCGCCCGCGGTTTCGTGGTCAACTACACCCCGCTGGAGACTGCGGAGCAGATTCGTGGGCTGGTGCAGACCGGTGAGTGCAACTGGATCTTCACATCTGCCACGCTGGCTGTCGGTGAAGACTTTCAGCACTTCACGGCCCGCCTCGGGCTAACGGACAGCGACACGCGCCAGATTCCCAGTCCCTTCGATTTTGCCCGCATCGCCAGGCTCTATTTGCCCGAGTCGCTGCCGGACCCGGCTGCTGACGGGTATACCGCCGCGGTCGTAGACGCGGTCCTGCCAGTGTTGCGGGCGAGTGGCGGGCGAGCGTTTCTGTTGTTCACGAGTCACCGCGCTCTGCGGCAGGCTGCCGGTTTGCTGGCGGAACGCTTGAACGGCAGCTATCCGCTGCTGGTCCAGGGCAGTGCGCCAAGGTCCCGATTGCTAGACGATTTCAGCCGTATCGACGGCGCCGTGTTGCTGGGGACGGCGACATTCTGGGAGGGCGTGGACATCCGCGGTCCCAAGCTCGTGGTGGTGATGATTGACCGGCTGCCCTTTGCGTCACCCGGTGATCCGCTGCTGGCAGCGCGGCTCGAGGCGATTCGCAGGGCCGGCGGCAATCCGTTCCGCGACTATCAGCTGCCGCAAGCCGTGTTGGCGCTGAAGCAGGGCGTCGGCCGCCTCATTCGCGACTACCATGATTACGGAGTCGTGATGATCTGCGACCCGCGGGTCGGGACAAAGTCCTACGGTGCCGTGTTTCGGCGCAGCCTGCCACCCATGACTGTCGTCCGGGATATGGACGGCATCGAGGAATTCTTCGCCGAACGAGAGGCTGCATGAAGCTGCCGGGAGACTTTGCCTGCCTCGCCGTCGAAACCTCGACGGAGATCTGTACCGTGGCAGCTTGCCGCAACGGTTTCGTGGCGCGGCGTGAGCAGCCCGAAGGCCCGGATCGTTCCCGGGCGATCTATCTGCAGATTCGCGACGTGCTGGATGAAGTCGAGCTGCGCCTGCCGCAGCTCGATTGTGTTGCTTTTGGTTGCGGACCCGGTGGCTTCACCGGTCTGCGCGTCGGCGCCGCAGTGGCGCAGTCGCTCGCGTTTGGCGCCGGGTTGCCGGTCTGTCGCGTGTCCAGCCTGGCAACTCTCGCGTATGGCGCCGCGCGTCGTTCCGGCAGGGAGGCGGTTGCCGCCTGTATCGATGCGCGGATGGGTGAGATCTACGCGGGTTGCTATCGCTACGCGAAGGGGAAATTTGCGGCGCTCGAGGAGGATCAACTCACGTCACCAGACGCGTGGTGCCTGCCGGGTAGCGAGGCCTTCGTCGCAGTGGGTCGTGGTTGGCTCGCGTATCCGGCGCTGCGCAAGCGCCTGGCCAACCGCTTGCTCGACGGCGATCCGCGGGCCTGGCCGGACGCGGCTGACTTGTTGGTGCTGGCCGCTGATGCGTTCGCGCGGGACGAGACGGTGGTGGCTTCTGACGCGGTGCCCAACTATCTGCGTGATCGGGTTACCGGCTAAAGTCGCGAACGCGGTCACACGGCGGCCCAACGGGACGGCTACAATTCCCGGTATGCCGGATTCGATGACACCACGCCTGGGTAATCTGCTTGGCTTCCTGGCCTGCGCGGGCATGATGGGTTATGCGCTCTACGCGCAGCATGGCCTGGGTCTCGAGCCCTGTCCGCTGTGTGTATTCCAGCGCATCGCCGTCATCAGTGTGGGGCTTGTCTTTCTCGTCGCAGCGCTGCATGGCCCGCGCCTAGTGGGACGTCGGGTTTACGCCGTGCTGGTGACGCTCGCCGCTGCGGGTGGCGTCGGTGTGGCTGCTCGCCACGTCTGGTTGCAGAATTTGCCGGCCGACCAGGTGCCGGCCTGTGGTCCCGGCCTTGATTTCATGCTCGATACCTTCGCGATCGGTGAAGTTATCGAGATGGTTTTGTCCGGCTCCGGAGAGTGCGCGAACATCGATTGGTCGATGCTGGGTCTCAGCATGCCCGCGTGGGTTCTGCTTGGCTGCGTGGGCCTGGGGCTGTACGGCCTGTGGAATAACCTTCGGCGCGGCTAGCGCATCGAGTTACGAGCCCGATCGCGTCAGCAACATTCGTTCCAGAATCGCCAGGTAGGTGCTGCGCAACCGGTCGATGTCGGCAACCGGAATCTGCTCGTTCGCTTTATGAATCGTCGTGTTGACGGGGCCAAACTCGACCACGTCAACGCCGCTCGGCGCGATGAAACGGCCATCCGAGGTGCCGCCCCCGGTTGATAGCTCGGGCCGCAGTCCCGTGACCGCGGCGACGCAGTCGGCGACCCCGTTTACCAGCTCGCCGGTTTGAGTCAGGAATGGCTCGCCGGACAGATGCCAGTCGAGGCTATAGTCGAGATCATGACCGTCGAACAGTTCATGAGTCCACGCCTGTAGTTTGTGGTGATCCCATACAGTCGAGTAGCGAAAATTGAAGCGCGCCCGGAGCGCGCCGGGGATGACATTGGGCGCGCCGGCGCCGCTCTCGATCTGCACGACCTGGAAGCTGGACGGCGGGAAGAACTCGTTGCCGTCGTCCAGCTTGCGGTTGTACAACTCGACCAACACCGGCGCGAAACTCTGGATCGGATTGCGGGCTAGCTGCGGGTAGGCTACATGTCCCTGCTGTCCGTGCACGGTCAGGATGCCGCTCAGGGATCCGCGGCGGCCAATTCGGATCGTGTCGCCAAGCGACTGGGCGCACGATGGTTCGCCGATCACGCACCAGTCGATTTTCTCACCGCGAGCACTCAGTGCCTCCATGACTTTCAGGGTGCCGTCACGGGCGCGGCCTTCTTCATCGCTGGTGATCAGAAAAGCAATCGAGCCGTCATGTTGTGGATGTGACCGCACGAATTCCACCGTCGCGTCCGTCATCGCAGCCAGACTGGCTTTCATGTCGGCGGCGCCGCGACCGTACAGAATCCCATCGCGGATTTCTGGCTCGTAAGGATCGGTGTGCCAGTCCTCCAGCGGACCAGGCGGCACGACGTCGGTGTGGCCGGCGAAACAGAACACCGGACCGGACGTGCCGCGGCGGGCCCAGAAATTGGTGACGTCACCGAAATTCATCGACTCGATCTGAAAGCCGGCCGCGGCCAGCTTCTGTGCCATCAGTTCCTGGCAACCCGCATCCTCCGGCGTGACGGATGGTCGCCGGATCAGCTCACGAGTGAATGCAAGGGTGTCGTCCATGCCGGCCTCAATGCGCATCAACAAATCGCAGATACTCCGTTTCGTCAAACCCCAGCAGCACGCGGTTTTCGCACTCGAGCAGGGGTCGCCGCATCACCGTCGGGTGATCCTGGATGAGTTGCGCCGCGCGCCCGGCGTCGAGGCCGTCGCGGTCCACGCGCGGGATCTTCCGCCACGTCAGGCTGCGCTTGTTGAGCAGGTTTTCCCACCCAGCCGATTCCTGCCACCGATCCACGTCAGCGCCGCTGAAGCCGTCCCGTCGCAGGTCGACGAATTGATAGTCAATGTCGTTTTGCTCCAGCCACTTGACCGCTTTGCGGCAGCTGTCGCAACTGCGGATCCCGAATAGTCGTATCATTTTGTCCGCGACTCCTTTCGCGCTAATCAGCCCGCAGCAACTCGTTCAGCGCCACCTTGGCACGCGTCCTGGCGTCGACACGCTTGACGATCACAGCGCAGTACAAGCTGCAATCGCCCTTGCTGGAAGGCATGCTGCCCGGTACGACCACGGCACCGGCCGGCACTCGGCCATAGAGTGTCTCTCCGCTCTCGCGATCGTAGATGCGCGTACTCTGACCGATGAACACGCCCATCGAAATGACAGCACCTTCCTCGACCACGACGCCCTCGACGATTTCTGAGCGTGCGCCGATGAAGCAATTATCCTCGATAATGGTGGGGTTCGCCTGCAGCGGTTCCAGCACGCCGCCGATGCCCGCGCCCCCCGACAAATGCACGTTCCTGCCGATCTGGGCGCAGCTGCCGACGGTCGCCCACGTATCAACCATCGTGCCGCTGTCCACATAAGCACCAATATTCACGTAGGAGGGCATCAGAACCACGCCGCTCGCGATGTAGGCGCCGCGCCGGACGATGGCATGCGGGACGACGCGCGCCCCGGTTGACTCCAGCTGATCGGCATTCATGTCGGCGAATTTCAGCGGAACCTTGTCGTAGAAGTTGGTAAATCCTGCCGGGATCGGCCGGTTGGGTTCCATGGCGAATGACAGCAGTACCGCTTTTTTCAGCCATTGGTTGACGACCCACTCACCATCAATTTTTTCCGCGACGCGGGCTGCGCCGCTGTCCAGCATTGATAATGCCTGTTGTACAGCGTCTCTGAGCTCGGGGTCAGCCCTGCTGAGGTCCAGCTCGGCGCGTTGTTCGAAAGCCGTGTCGATACGTTCCTGCAGGCTGGTCATCATTACTCCATAATTTTCGTTTTTCGGTCAGTTTGCCGGCGGCGCCAGTACCGCTTCCAGTTCGTCAGACAGTTCAGCGCAAATGTCGTCGCGTAGCGGCTCACCGTGCTCATCGGTCACATAGAATACGTCTTCAGCCCGGGCGCCGAGCGTGGCGATCTTGGCTGTCTGGATCTTCACGCGGTGATTTCTCAGGGTTCGGCCCACCTCCGACAGGATGCCCGGACGATCTGAGCACACCAGCTCCATCACGGTGCGGCGGTTGTGTTCCTCGGGTGCGAACGTGACCAGGGGGCGAGTCGGGAACATCCGGAACTGGCGTGGGGCGCGTCGGCTCACGGTCGGAGACTCATCCGGGCCGGATTCGATGGCTTGCTCGAGTTTCTGCCGGATTTGCAAAATGCGGGTGACGTCCTGGATCTGATGCCCATCCGATTCGAGGACCACGAAGGTTGCCAGGCTGCGCTGATCGGGCAGCGCCAGGATGCGCGCGTCGGCAATAGTCAGTCCCAGCTCGTCCAGAACCGCCGTGGCAGTCGCAAAGGTGTAGAGTTGTTGCGGCGTGAAAAGGAACACCACTGTGCCGGCGCCGTGGCTTTGCTCGCGCACGTCCACCAGTATCTGACGGTTCCGGTTGCCAGGTTCGGCGAGCAGTTCCGTGTGAGCCTGGATCTCCTCCACCCGGCACTGGAGGAAGTAGGCCTCACTGAACTGTTGCCAGATATCGTCGATAGTTTCGTCCGATACACCGCCTGCGCGCAGCAACTCCCTGGCACGCCCGCGCCGGTCCGCGAGCAGCTGCTCCTTGTCGATCGGGCTTGCCAGCCCGCGCCGCAGGGCTTGCTTTGCGAGGCTGCGCAGTTCCTCGAACAATTGTGCTCGCCAGGAATTCCAGAGCTTGGGGTTGGTCGCGCGCACGTCCGCCACGGTCAGCACGTACAGATAGTCCAGGTGAATTTCGTCGCCAACCGTCGCAGCGAAATCGCGGATCACTTGCGGATCGCTGAGGTCCCTTTTCTGTGCGGTCAACGACAGCAGCAGGTGATGCTTGACGAGCCACGCAACCAGGCGGGCATCGTAGCGACTCAAATCGTGTTCCAGGCAGAATGTTTCGGCCTCGATCGCACCGAGTTCGGAGTGATCGCCGCCACGTCCTTTCGCGATGTCGTGGAAAAGGCCCGCGAGATAGACGATTTCCGGCGCGGGCAGCGACTGCATGATCTCGGAGCAGAGCGGGAACTCGTCATCGAAGCGGGGCAGTGCAAAGCGACGCAGGTTCGACACCACAAACAGTGTGTGGGCATCGACGGTATAGCTGTGAAACAGGTCGTATTGCATGCGGCCGACGATGCGGCCGAACGCTGGAATATAGCGGCCGAGAACGCCGTACTGGTTCATGCGTCGCAGTTCGTGCGTCACGCCGGCAGGCGCCCGCAGGATGCGCAGAAACAGCTCCTGATTGCGAGGGTCCTGCCGAAAGCCGTCGTCGATCAGGTCCAGCTCACGTCGAATTGCCGTGATAGTCAGTGCGCTCACGCCCTTGAGGCTGGGGTGCTCCTGAAGCAGCAGAAAAACCTCGAGCAGTGCTGAAGGATGACGCCGGAATACGCCGTCATCGGCAATCTGCAAATACCCGTTGAGTACAGCGAAACGTGAATTCAACGGTGTGGGCGCGGCGTCCGGCTCGCCGGTGAACTCCTGCTCGAACAGCTGCAGCATCATCTCGTTGATGCGACTCAGATCCATCACGGTGCGATAAAACCGCTGCATGAATTGTTCGACCGCCAGCATGTAGCTGCCATCGCGATAGCCAAGCAAGCTGGCGATGCGCGCCTGGTGGTCGAATAGCAGGCGATCCTCCCGGCGCCCGGTCAGCACATGCAGAGCGAAACGGACATACCACAGGAAATCCCGCCCCTGAGTGAGCAGGCGTAACTGGACCTCCGACATGAAGCCGTGATCGACCAGGGTGCGCAGGTCCCCGGAACCGAAATAGCGCAGCGCAATCCAGGAAATAATGTGGAGATCGCGCAAACAGCCGGGGCTCCCCTTCACGTTGGGCTCTAGGTTGTACGCGGTGTCGTGGTAACTCGCGTGGCGCGTCCTCTGTTCCCGGAGCTTGGCGGCAAAAAACTCCCGGGGGGGCCAGATTTCGTCGGTATGGATTGCCGCCTCCATGCGATCGAAGAGTTTCACCGGTCCCGCCAGCAGGCGTGCCTCCATGAGAGTGGTCGCGGTGGCAATGTCCTCCCGACTGTCGTCGCGACACTGTGCGACCGTGCGAACGCTGTGGCCGATTTCCAGGCCGAGATCCCAGAGCAGGGCGATAAACGCCGCCACCGATTCTTCTCCGGCCGCGAGCGGTCGGTCGTCCAGCAGGATCAGCAGGTCGACATCCGAATACGGGTGCAATTCGCCCCGGCCGTAGCCGCCGACGGCGACCAGCGCCGCATCTTCGAGAGCCTGGCCGCAGTGTGCCTGCCAGGCGTGCAGGATCAGCAGATCGACGAGTCGCGCGCGATCGTAGACGAGCCGCTCCGCAGACTCGCCATCCAGGAATGCCTTGACCAGCGCCTGGCTGCCGCAGTCCAGAACATGGCGCAAGCTGGCCGCGTCGGTGTCGGCACCGGCCAACGCCTCGGTGACGCGTTGCCAGTCAATGTGACGCTGATCGGCCGCCAGCGCCTCGGCTGCCAGCGCGCGAGCGGCGGCACCGAGCTGCGGGAACGCGCTCGGATCAGCCTCCGACTGCAACGCACGATTCATGGTCGATTCGCTGCGCCCAGCGTCAGCACCTCGTGGCCGTCATCGGTGACCAGGATCGTGTGCTCCCACTGTGCTGACAGAGAATGATCCCTGGTTACCACCGTCCAGCCGTCCTTCAGGAGTCGAACGTGCCGTCGGCCGGCGTTGACCATGGGTTCGATCGTGAAGGCCATGCCGGGTTCAAGCCGGAAACCGGTCCCGGGCCGACCGTAGTGCAGCACCTGCGGGTCCTCGTGAAATTGTCGGCCGATGCCGTGACCGCAGTATTCGCGTACCACGCTGAAATTATTGCGTTCCACGTAGTTCTGAATGACGTGACCGATATCGCCCAGCTGAGTGCCGGGACGAACCTGCCGAATACCCAGCCACATGGCCTCGAATGCCACGTTCGCGAGCCGCTGGCCGCGGACGCTGGGTTTGCCGACGTGAAAAATCCGGCTGCTGTCGCCATGGAAGCCATCCTTGATGACGGTGATGTCGATGTTGACCATATCGCCATTGCGCAGTCGCTTGTCGCCCGGAATGCCGTGGCAGACGACATGATTCACCGAGGTGCAAATCGACTTCGGGAAGCCGCGATAGTTCAGCGGCGCTGGCACGGCCTGCTGCTCGTCGACGATGTAATCGTGGCAGATGCGATCGAGTTCGTCCGTCGTCACACCCGGCTGAACATGCTCGCCAATCATGTCCAGCACGTCCGCGGTCAGGCGGCCAGCGGTGCGCATCAGTTCCTGTTCTTCCGGCGTCTTGATCGTGACGTTCATTGGCACTCTACGGGGATCTGCTGGCATCCGGTCAATCGCCTCGCGGACCGCGGTGTCCCGTGGTCCGTGCCGTACAGATGATCGTCGGGATTCCGGTGGGCGGACGCCGCACGGGGCGCGCCGGTATCCGATCCCCGCCGATCGGTTCCGGCCCCGGGCACATTGTTGCCCAAAGGCCACTATGGTATAAAGCGCGCGCCTCGCAGGCAATTGGCGCTGCGGGGCATTAATTCCACACATGTACCGGCACATACGGCCGGGTGCCCGGTCTCAGACCGGGTTGTCGTATGGGGTACATGGAGGCTTAACCCGGGAGAAAAACGTGAGTGACATAAGCATGCGCCAGATGCTTGAGGCTGGCGTGCATTTTGGGCATCAGACCCGCTACTGGAATCCGAAAATGGCGCCGTTCATTTTCGGGTCGCGCAACAATATCCACATCATCAACCTGGAGCACACGCTCCCGCGCTACCTGAATGCGACGGAATTCGTGAAGCAGGTGATCGCGGATGGCGGCAAGCTGCTGTTCGTCGGCACGAAGCGGTCAGCGCGCGAATCGATTCGGCGGGAGGCCGAGCGCTGCGGCATGCCGTTTGTCAGCCACCGCTGGTTGGGCGGCATGCTGACGAATTTCAAGACGATTCGTCAGTCCATCAAGCGGCTCGAGGAAATCGAGGCCATGCAGGAAGATGGTACGGCCGACCAGTTGACCAAGAAAGAAGTGCTATCGCTGCGTCGTGAGCAGGAGAAGCTGGAGCGAAGCCTCGGCGGCATCAAGGAATTGAATTCCCTGCCGGACGCGATTTTCGTGATCGACGTCGGGCACGAGAAGATCGCGGTGCACGAAGCACGGATTCTGGGCATTCCGGTGATCGGCGTGGTCGATACGAATTGCTCACCGGACGAGGTCGACTACGTGATTCCGGGTAACGACGACGCGATCAGCGCTGCACAGCTCTATGCCGCGGGCGTTGCCGACGCGGTGCTGATCGGCAAGGAGTCCATTCCCGCGGTGCCGATGGGTGAGGACGAGTTCGTCGAACTGGACGCCGAAGGCCGCCCGAAGGCACGCAGCGCGAAACCGAAGAGCACGCCGCGCGCTAAAACCACCCGCAAGAAGCGCGCCGCGAAAGCGGCCGCAACCGCGGCTAAACCAGCCGAACCCGAGAGCAAAGGGGAGCAGGCGCAGGCGGAGACGGCCGATGTCGAGCCCGCTGCGGCCGATCCGGAACCACCTGCCGCAGGCGCCGAGGCTGATGCCGCGGAGACATCCCAGGTCGAACCGGCAGCGGCAGCCGAAGCCGGGGAACCGGACACCGAGGAACAGGACAAGAACTAGTCGTCTGGCAGGCAGACCCTGCCGCCAGCGATTCACAGCAATACAGGTGCAGGAACATGGCAATTACTGCGAGTTTGGTTAAGGAACTGCGCGAGCGCACTGGCGCCGGCATGATGGAGTGCAAAAAGGCGCTGGTCGAAGTCGATGGCGATATCGAAGCGGCCCAGGACTATCTGCGCAAACATGGACAGGCAAAGGCCGACAAGAAGGCCGGGCGGATCGCTGCGGATGGCCGCATCGAACTGGCTGAGGGCGACAGCGAAGCCGTGCTCGTAGAGGTCAATTCGGAAACCGATTTCGTCGCCAAGGACGAGAACTTTCTCGAGTTCACGCGGCTGGTCGCGGCGACGGCGCTGGCGAGTCATCCTGCCGACGTGGACGAGCTTATGGCGCAGCCGGCCGGCGACGACAACCTGGAGTCAGTGCGCAAGGACCTGGTGGCCAAGGTCGGGGAGAACATCACTGTGCGACGTTTCCATGTTGTGCGGCCCGAGGGCGAACTTGGCGCCTACCTGCACGGCAGTCGTATTGGTGTGGTGGTCGATGTGAGCGGCGGAGATGATGAGCTGCGCCGGGATCTCGCGATGCACATTGCTGCCACCAACCCCCGGTGTATCTCTGCAGACGACCTGCCGGCAGATCACCTCGAGCGGGAGCGGACCATCCTGGCTGAGCAGGCGGCGCAGGAAGGTAAACCGGAAGAGATCGTCGCGAAGATGGTCGAAGGACGGCTGCGCAAGTTCATCAATGAGGTGACCCTGCTGGGTCAGCCGTTCGTCAAGGACCCGGATCTCTCCGTCGGCAAGCTGCTGGACCAGAAAGGTGCGACGGTCAATGCCTACGCGCGCCTTGAAGTCGGCGAGGGAATCGAGAAAAAGGTCGAAGACTTTGCCGCCGAGGTGCAGGCACAGGTCCAGGCCCAGGGTTGACGGTGGCCCTGTCGTCGGGCCGATAAAGGGTCGGGCGCAGTCTTTGGCCGGGCGCGCTCCGTGGTCCCATGGGTGCTGATTCCGATAGAATCAGCACCGACCCCGCCGCGGCGGGGTCAGTCGTGTTTTCACCGGAGCCCTGGTAGTGGACAGCAACAAGGCGCCGTACCGACGAATCCTGCTCAAACTCAGCGGCGAGGCGCTGTTGGGTAACGAGGATTACGGCATCGACCCGGCTGTGCTGAAGCGCATTGCTGCCGAAATCCAGGAGGTCCTGGCCCTGGACGTGCAGGTGGGCGTTGTCATCGGCGGCGGCAATATTTTCCGCGGCGCCGGCCTGGCGCAGGCCGGCATGGATCGCGTGACCGGCGATCACATGGGTATGCTCGCCACCGTCATCAATTCGCTGGCCCTGCAGGACGCGCTCGAGCGTCTGGGAATCTACGCCCGCGTGATGTCGGCGCTGCAAATCCATGAAATCTGCGAGGACTATATTCGTCGCCGCGCGGTCCGCCACCTGGAGAAGGGTCGGGTGGCCATCTTCGCGGCCGGCACCGGCAATCCGTTCTTCACGACCGACACGGCCGCGGCATTGCGCGCGATCGAGATCAACGCGGACTTACTGGCAAAGGCCACCAAAGTCGACGGTGTGTATTCCGCGGACCCGATGCAGGATCCGACGGCCCGCCGCTACGAGCAGCTGGATTTTGATCGTGTCATCGCCGAAAAACTCAACGTGATGGATACCACTGCGGTGGTGATGTGCCGGGATAATGATCTGCCCATCCGTGTTTTTGATCTGACCGCGCCGGGTGCCCTGGTCCGACTCGCCCGGGGCGATAGCGTCGGCACGCTGGTGGACGACACCGGTTGATGAATGGCCGCAAGCGCGGCTGGAGGTAGGGACCATGATTAGCGACATTACGAAAGACGCCGATACACGTATGGGGAAGAGCGTCGAGTCCTTGAGTCAGGCCTTGCGTAAATTGCGAACCGGGCGCGCCCAGACCAGTCTGCTGGACCACCTGACCGTCGACTACTACGGTTCCGAGGTGCCGCTGACGCAAGCGGCCAACGTGGCGGTCGAGGATTCGCGCACGCTGACGGTCACGCCCTGGGAGCAGAAGATGGTGCAGGTGATCGAGAAAGCCATCATGAATTCCGACCTCGGGTTGACGCCGACCTCAGCCGGAACGGTCATTCGGGTCCCGTTGCCGGCGCTGACAGAGGAACGCCGGAAGGATCTCGCGCGGCTCGTAAAACAGGAGGCGGAGAATGGTCGGGTCGCCGTCCGCAACATCCGGCGCGACGCGATGCATCATCTGAAAGAGCTGCTCAAGGAAAAAGAGATTACCGAGGATGAAGAACGTCGTGCGGAGCAGGACATCCAGGCGCTGACCGACAAGCACGTCGCCAGGGTCGATGAGATATCTGAAGAAAAACAGAAAGAAATCATGGAATTCTGAATTTTTCTTAAGAAGGTATCGAGTGAGCGAAAATACCCTGACACCGCCGCGCGAGTTGCCGCGCCACCTTGCCATCATCATGGACGGAAATGGTCGCTGGGCAGCCAGCCGCGACCGGCCGCGACATGCCGGGCACCGCGCGGGCGTCAAAATCGCGCGCGACGTCGTCGAAGCCGCCGCCGATGCGGGTATCGAGGTCCTGACGCTGTTCGCATTCAGCAGCGAGAACTGGCAGCGGCCTCCCGAGGAAGTGAACAGCCTGATGCGCTTGTTCGTGGAGGTGCTGCAGCGAGAAGTCGACGCGCTGCACGAAAACGGGATTCAGCTGCGGTTTATTGGCGATCGAACGCACCTGCCGACGATCCTGCAGAAGCGGATGTCGGATGCAGAAGCGCGCACAGCTGGCAATCAGCGCATGATCCTAGTCATCGCGATTGCCTACGGAGGGCGCTGGGATGTGCTGCAATCGATGCAACGGCTGGCGACGAAGATTCGCGACGGCGACCTCGACCCGGAGTCACTGGATGAGAGTGTTCTGGACCGGCACCTCGCGCTGGCCGGCTTGCCGGATCCGGATTTGCTGATCCGCACCGGCGGGGAATTTCGCGTCAGCAATTTCCTGTTGTGGAATCTCGCGTATACGGAGATCTTCTTTACGCCAACGCTGTGGCCTGACTTCAGTCGGCAGGATTTGGGTGCGGCGCTGGAGTTTTTTGCTGGCCGCGGACGACGTTTCGGTCTGACTGGCGCCCAACTTGAAGTCATTGCTGATTGATGGCGTAGCGAAGCGGTATCCCGAACGTTCGCGGGGCGCGAGTTCGCATGAATAAACTGCTGCAGCGAATTATCACCGCGCTCGTGCTGCTCGCCATTGTGCTGGTGATTTTCTTTGCGCTGCCGCGTGCGGCCGCGATCGGGGCACTCGGCGCCTTTGTGGTCGCGGCATCCTGGGAGTGGGCCCGTTTCGGCGGCCAAACGGGAGTTGGCGGCCGCACGGCATATGCCAGTCTGACCGCTGGCCTGCTGACTGCGACTGCGATCTGGGTACCGCAGCCGGTACCGCTGGGTGTCGTGATGCTGATCGGGCTGGCCTGGTGGGTCTGCGCCGCGATTCTCGTGGCGCGATTTCCGGTGGTCGTCTCCAGGAATGTCGCCGCCCTGGCGGGCTTCCTCGTGCTGCTCCCGGCGTGGGTCGGCCTGCTGGCGCTGTTGCGAGCGCCAGAAGGAGGTCCGGAGCTGGTCCTGTACCTGCTGGCGATCGTCTGGGCTGCCGATGTTGGTGCGTACTTCGCCGGTCGACGCTTCGGTCGGGTCAAGCTGGCACCCGCGGTGAGCCCGGGCAAGACCTGGGAGGGCGCCGTCGGCGGGCTGGTCGCTGCAGCGTTGGTCGCCGGGCTGGCCGCAGGTTGGGCGGGTCTGGCGCCCGCCATCATGGTCCCGGTCGGTTTGAGTATTGCCTTGATCTCTATCCTGGGTGACCTCACGGTGAGCCTCTTCAAGCGGAATGCCGGTCTCAAGGACAGCGGCAGCTTGTTTCCCGGCCACGGCGGCGTGCTGGATCGCTTCGACAGCGTCACGGCCGCGGTGCCGCTGTTCGTGTTGCAGGCCAGCTGGTTCAGGCTGTTGACGTTATAGGCAAACGGCTATTGCCACAGAGGATCCGGGGTTGAGATCATTACCGGTTGTTGCCCGCGAAACGTCCGGCAGGCGGAGGCTTGTCGGCCGGAAACCATGCTAGCGCGTTAGGTTTAGTTGATGCTCGAATTCCTCAATTCCGTCGTCGCCTTCCTGGTTGCCATCGGCATTCTTGTTGCGGTGCATGAATGGGGCCACTATATCGTTGCGCGCGCTTGCGGCGTAAAAGTCCTGCGCTTCTCCATCGGCTTTGGCCGACCGCTATGGCTGCGCCGCGGCGGACCCGACAAGACTGAATACTGCATCTCGGCAATACCCGTCGGTGGCTATGTGCGGCTGCTCGACGAACGTGACTCCGAAGTGCCCCCGACGGAGAAGCACCGCACCTTCAATAGCCAGCCGGTGTGGCAGCGCCTGGCGATCTTGTTCGCCGGCCCGGGACTGAATTTCCTGTTCGCGATTCTGGCGTACTGGTGCATGTTCGTGGTTGGCGTGCCGGGACTGAAACCCGTGCTTGGCGAGATTGAACCGGAATCAATCGCGGCGACCGCCGGGCTGCAGGCCGAGGACGAAATTACCCACGTTGGCGCCGAGCCGGTGGCAACCTGGGAGGGAGCTATTCTTGCGGTTCTCGACGAATTGCTGGACGCAGGTGATGTCAGGCTGACCGTCGCGCGCGACGGTCGCGGTCCCTACAACGTGGTCCTGCGCACTGCCGGCCTGGAGTCTGAGCTCACGGAACCGGGAGAGCTCCTGCGCGGCATCGGGATCGAGCCCTGGCGCCCGGTGCTGGAACCGGTGATCGACGAAGTACTGCCCGACGGGGCTGCTGCGCGCGCGGGTTTGTTGAGCGGCGATCGCATCGTGGCCGCCGACGGCCAGGCCTTCGGCGATTGGGAATCCTGGGTCGACTATGTGCGGGGCCGCCCGGGTAATTCCGTTGACGTTGAGATATTGCGCGGCGGTGCGCGACAGACCATTGCCATCCGCGTCGAGTCCGTCGATACGGACGAGGGCACGATTGGACGCATCGGCGCATCCGTGCTGGTACCGGAAGATCTGTTCGCGGACATGCGGGCGAATCAGCGCTACGGGTTTACTGCCGCGGCGAGCGCCGCTGTGAAGAAGAGCTGGGATATGGCGGCGCTGACGGTGCGCATGATCGTCAGAATGGTTACCGGCGACGTGTCCGTGAGAAACATCAGCGGCCCGATAAACATTGCCCAGTTTGCGGGATACAGTGCGAGCAGCGGCCTGACGTCTTTTCTGAGTTTTCTGGCCATCGTGAGCATCAGTCTGGGAATTCTCAACCTGCTTCCCGTCCCGATGCTGGATGGCGGCCAGATCGTGTATCAGCTCATCGAGGCGGCCAAGGGCAGCCCGATTTCGGAGCGGGCACAGTTGATCGGCCAGCAGATGGGAATCTTGTTTTTGCTGCTGCTTATGAGTTTCGCCTTCTATAACGACTTATCCAGATTGTTCGGCTGATTCACGGATGATTGCAACGCACTGCCACGTACTGCGAGGCTGGAGACGCCGTATCTGGGCGCTCGTGTTGCTGAGCGCCTGGGCGGCGCCGACCGGTGCCCAGGAACTGGTAGTTCGCGATATCCGCGTTGAGGGTCTGCAGCGCATCTCAGAGGGCACGGTGTTCAATTACCTGCCGGTCAATATCGGCGACCGTCTCGACCGCACGCGGATCCAGGAAGCCCTGCGAGCAGTCTACGCCACGGAATTCTTCAAGGACGTCGAGATTCGCTGGGATGAGGAGACGCTCATACTCGCGGTGTCCGAGCGGCCGTCGATCGAGTCTTTCACGATCGAAGGCAACAAGGACATCAAGACAGAGGATCTCGAAGAACCGCTGGCGCGCATCGGCCTGAAAACCGGACGCATTTTCAATCGCTCGGTGCTGGACGAGGTAGAGCAATCGCTAACAGATCAGTATTTCAGCCAGGGCAAGTATGCGGCGCGCGTGACGACCGAGGTCGAGGAGCTGCCGGACAACAAGGTCAGCATTGCGATCAAGATCAAGGAGGGCGACCGTGCCCGCATCCGGCAGATCAATATCGTCGGCAATACGGTTTACAAGGACAAGAAGCTGCTGGACGACTTCAGCCTGCGCACACCGCATTTGCTGTCGTTCATTCGGCAGGATGACCGGTATTCGCGCGAGGCACTGTCCGGTGACCTGGAAACGCTGCGGTCTTATTACATGGACCGCGGGCATGCGGACTTCCGCATCGACTCGACGCAGGTGGCAATTGCACCTGACAAGCGCGATATCTACATCACAATCAATATTTCGGAGGGTGAGCGCTACAAGATCGACGATGTGCGCCTGGCCGGCGATCTCGTTATTGCTGCGGAAGAGCTAAATCCTTATGTGCTCGTCAAGCCGGGCCAGACCTACTCGCAGCGATTGATTACGCAGAGTGCGGACCTCATTCGGCTGCGATTGGGCGAAGAGGGTTATGCCTTTGCGACGGTCGAGCCCGTGCCCGAACTGGACCGCGACGGCAAGCTGGTCAGTGTCACGCTCTACGTCGAACCGCGGAACCGGGTCTACGTGCGACGCATCAATTTCCGGGGCGCCGACTCGGTCAATGATGAAGTGTTTCGCCGCGAGATGCGGCAGTTCGAGGGCGGGTACCTGTCCAACAGTCGGGTCGAGCGATCCAAGGTCCGCCTCCAGCGTCTGCCGTATATCGAGAGCGTCGATGTGGCGACGAACCCGGTGCCGGGCACGCCCGACCTGGTCGACGTTGACTTCGACATCAAGGAGGGGCTGCCTGGACAGTTCGGTGGTGGTGTCGGCTTCTCGGAAGCCCAGGGTCTGATTCTCAATGGCAACTTCGTGCACACCAATTTTCTCGGCACGGGAAATCGCATCGCCGCGGATATCAACACAGGCAAGTACCGCACGATCTACAGCCTGTCGCATACGAATCCATACGCGACGGTCAATGAGGTCAGTCGAACGGTCAGTTTTGCCTATCGTGACATCACGAATTTCACGTCCGACGCGTCGGATTTCGAAACCCAGACGTTATCGGCGTCGGTTGAATTCGGTTATCCCATCTCCGAGTTCCAACGGCTCGTTTTTGGCTTGACCTGGAATGGCGCCGAGCTGGCGGCCAGTGAGTTCAGCACCTTTCAAGCGAAGGAGTGGGTGCTCCAGAACGGCAGCCTGAGTTTCATCAACGAAAATACCGTGCAGACCAAGTTCGATACTTTCGAATTGGTCACCGGCTGGATTTGGGACAACCGCAACCGGGCACTATTTGCGACCCGCGGCGGCCGGCAACGGTTGTTGTTCAGCGCCACGATTCCCGGCAGCGATGTGGAGTATTACACGGCGACCTGGCAGGGCCGGCAGTACATTCCGTTTACCCGCTATTTCACCTGGTCCTTGAATGCCGAAGTGTCCTATGGTGACGTGTTCGGCGACACCACATCCATTCCGCCCTACAAACGCTTTTTCGCTGGCGGCCCGGACACGGTCCGGGGGTTCCGCGAGAACAGCCTCGGGCCGCGCGACAATTTCGGCAACCCTTACGGCGGCAACCTGTTGATTGCGGGCCAGGCCGAACTGATTCTGCCCCTGCCGGAAAAATGGTCCACGCAGGCCCGATTGGCGCTGTTCTACGATTTTGGTCAGGTCTATGACACGGGCGGCGTGACATTTTTTGAAAGGGATGGCGTGACCACATTAGACTATGGTCTCGATTCACAGGGGTTACGACACTCTGTCGGCGTGGGCGTGCAGTGGCTGGCGCCGCTGGGCCTGTTCCGGTTCAGCTTTGGCTTCCCGCTCAACTCCGAAGATGGTGACGACAGGATATATGGCGACGAAACCGAGGGCTTCCAGTTCTCGATCGGCGGCGCCTTCTGACAAAAATTGGTATGAAAAGCAGATGACTATGATGAAACGCATTGGAATTACGTTGATCCTGGCCTTGATGCTGGCGCCCGGCATCAGCCTGGCCGAGGCCAAGATCGGCTTCGTCAACATCGCGCGCCTGATCAGCGAATCACCGCAGGCAACCGCCGCGATGGCTGCGCTGCAAGAGGAGTTTGCACCGCGGCAACGTGAGCTGGTCGCACAGCGCAAGGCCTTCGAAGACCGGCAGGCACAGGTTCAACGTGATCTCGACGTGATGGGTCCGGAGGAACGCCGCAACGCCGAAGTCGATCTTCGCAAAGAGGAACGTAATCTTGCGCGGACGCTCGAGGAGCTGAACGAGGATGCCAATCTGCGGCGCAATGAAGAACTCGGCAAACTGCAACGCGAGTTGCTTCAGGAGGTTGCTGCATACGCGCAGTCGGCGGGCTATGACCTCGTTGTCGGTGAAGGGGTGTTGTACGCCAGTCAGGCTGTCGATATCACCACCGAAGTGCTGGATCGGCTGAGGGCGACTGCCGGCGCGACCAACTAGGAACACACCCGGTGGAACATGAGACGACGGCGCCCGGCGGAGAGCCGGCGTGGGTCTGAAGCTTGGCGACATCGCAATTCGCTATGGCTGCGAACTTCTGGGGGATCCCAGGATATCGGTCGAGCAGGTCGGCACGCTGGCGGCGGCGCAGGGCGACGCGATCGCGTTTTTGGCCAATTCCGTCTATCGATCGGAACTGAAAAGTACTGCGGCTGCGGCAGTCATCCTGTCCCCGGATCTTTCCGACGACTGCCCGGTGGCCGCTCTCGTTTGCACGAATCCGTACCTGGTATTTGCACAGCTGGCCGGCGAATTGCATCCGGCGCCGCCGCTCAGCCCTGGCCTGCACCCGGCGGCCAGTATCGCGCCGGATTGCCAGGTGCCGGAAACCTGCAGGGTTGCGGCTGGCGCCGTCCTTGAGTCGGGCGTGGTGCTGGGCGAACGCGTCTATGTCGGACCGAACGCGGTAATCGGTCAGGACTGCCAGGTCGGGGACGATACCCAGGTTCTGGCTGGTGCGCTGATTCTCCACGAAGTCAGCGTTGGGTGCCGCTGTATTCTGCATCCGGGTGCTGTCATCGGGTCGGATGGTTTCGGCAACGCGAGTGATGCGACCGGGGCCTGGGTCAAGGTGCCGCAACTCGGTGGCGTGCGGATCGGTAACGATGTCGAGATCGGCGCGAACACAACCGTCGATCGCGGCGCGATTGGCGACACGCTCATCGCCGACGGCGTCAGGATCGATAACCAGGTTCAAATTGCCCACAACGTCGAGATCGGTCCCCACACTGCGATTGCGGCGTTGACTGGAATCTCGGGCAGTACGAAGATCGGCGCGCACTGCATGGTCGGTGGTCAGGTCGGCTTTGCCGGCCACCTGACGATTGCCGATCAGGTCGGCATCACCGGCGGCACCGCGGTCACCCATTCGCTGACGAAGCCCGGTATCTATGGGGGACCGGCGGCCACCGCCGACGACGCTGCCCGCTGGCGCCGCAACGCGGTACGCTACCGACACCTCGATGACCTGGCCCGGCGGCTACGCGCACTCGAGAAAAAGACTGAAGATTTGCTCTTAGATGACTGAAGAACAAGGAATTCATGCCACCGCCATAGTATCGCCGGCGGCAGAGCTGCATGCCAGCGTTACGGTTGGTGCGTACGCCATCATCGGCCCCGATGTCGAGATCGACGAGGGCAGCAGTGTAGGTTCGCATGCGGTAATCAAGGGCCCAACCCGGATTGGCAGGAACAACCGCATCTACCCGCACGCGTCTGTTGGCGACGATCCTCAGGACAAGAAGTACGCGGGTGAGACGACCCGTCTCGAGATCGGCGACGACAACATCATTCGCGAATTCTGCACGATCAATCGTGGCACGACGCAGGATGAGGCCGTGACCCGAATCGGCAACGACAACCTGCTGATGGCGTATGCGCACGTGGCGCACGACTGCCGGCTCGGGGACCATATCGTGTTTGCCAACAACACGACGCTGGCCGGGCATGTGCATATCGATGACTGGGTGATCTGCAGTGGCTTCGTTGCCATACACCAGTTCTGCCATATCGGTGCCCACAGTTTCATCGGCGCGTACGCCGGTATTTCCCGCGATGTGCCGCCGTACATGATGGTCTTTGGTGTGCCGCCACAACCCCGCGGCATCAACGCCGAGGGTCTGAAGCGGCGCGGCTACACGCCGGAACAGATCCGCAACATCAAGGAGGCTTCGCGAATTCTGTATCGCTCCGGTCTGCGGCTTGCGGAAGCCCGGGAACGATTGATCGAACTCGCCCAGGATCAGGCTGAACTGCAGGTTCTGGTGGAATTCCTCGAGGATTCCAGCCGCGGTATCTTGCGCTGAGTCACGCGGTGCCGCGAGTCGCGATCATCGCGGGTGAGCCCTCCGGTGATCAGCTGGGTGCGGGTCTGATCGAGGCCCTGCTGCGTCGCCGGCCTGACCTGGAAATCGAAGGCATTGCCGGCCCGCGGATGCAGGCCGCAGGATGTCGGCCATGGCGCGACAGTGACGAACTGGCGGTCATGGGCCTGTTCGAAGTCACCCGGCATCTGCCACGGCTGCTGGGCATTATTCGTGACACCCGTCGACGTCTGCTGGCGGACCCGCCGGCGGCGCTTGTCGGGATCGACGCGCCCGACTTCAATTTCCGGGTCGAACCGACTGCGAAACGGGCCGGAATTCCGACCGTTCACTACGTTTGCCCGCAGATCTGGGCCTGGCGTCAGGGGCGCGTGAAAGATCTGCATCACACTTGTGACCGGGTGCTGTGCCTCTTGCCGTTCGAAGAGAAATTCCTGCACGAGCACGCCGTGCCGGCGACCTTCGTTGGTCATCCGCTCGCAGATGACATTCCCGCCAATACGGACCGCGCGGCCGCCCGGCTGAGTCTGGGCCTGCCCGCGGCAGGGCCACTTGTCGCGGTGCTACCCGGCAGTCGTGCCGGCGAGGTCGGCCGACTCGGACCGCTGTTCGCGGCCACCGCAGCGCAGCTGCGCCACAGCGTGGCCGAAATCCGGTTCGCCTCGCCGATGGCGACGCCGCTGGTCAGAGACATTTTTCAGCAGGCCATCGAGCACCATGCGCCCGGCTGCGACTTTCATCTGTTCGACGGCCGCGCCCGGGAGGTCCTTTGTGCGAGCGACGTCGTGTTGATCGCGTCGGGCACTGCCACGCTGGAGACGATGCTGGTCAATCGACCGATGGTCGTTGCTTATCGATTGGCACCGCTGACCTACCAGGTGGCGCGCGTATTTCGCCTGGTCGACGTCGAGCACTTTGCGTTGCCCAATCTGCTGGCCGATCGGCGGCTGGTGCCCGAATTGTTGCAACACGAAGCGACGCCTGCGGCACTGGCCACGGAACTTCTGAGTTTTCTCGAGTCACCTGAACGCCGTGCCGCCGTGGCAGGAGAGTTCGCCAAGCTGCGCGACCTGCTACGGCGCGGGGCGAGCGAACGGGCGGCAACGGCGGTACTCGACGAGGCCGGCCTCGGCTGAACGCTGTCGACCGTTGAAGTCATTCGTATAATTAGCGGCGACTAACGTCGACAGGGGACGGCGTGTGATCTTTGCGCAAATCAACGGCTGATGAATGGCGGGCGAGTTGACAGCTG
>JASJBD010000027.1 GCA_030066665.1 Gammaproteobacteria bacterium | reverse complement strand
TTTGGACGCGCGACTTTCTCCGGCGCCATCAATTACGTGACGCGGCGTGCAACCAATGACTGGGAGGGTGAGGTTGATGCCCGTCTGGGGAGCGACGAAGATCGCTTGATCGGCGGCTGGATCAGTGGTCCGATCATTAAGGATAATTTGTATTTCCTGGCGTCCGCATCTTACGAGTCCTGGGATGGTGAGTGGAAGAACAATCTGCAGGACGGCGCAGCAGCCGGTTACGATCCCAGTAACCCCCTCGTTACGCCACCCGATCCGGCCGGCGGTTACGCTTATACGGCACCATTCCCGCCGGTGTCCGATCTGAACTTCGTGAATCCGCCAACCCGTGCGGACCACTCCAACATGGGTGGCGAAGAAACCAAGGACCTGATGCTGAAACTGACGTGGACGCCGACCGAGACTACGGAAATCAATTTCAAGTATGCCTACACTGAGGGCGACGACGATCATTTCTCGTCGCTGGCGCCGCCGCCCGGCACTCAGCAGGCCAATTGTTTCTTGCCCGGGCAACCTGGCACGGTGCCCGACACGCCTGGTGCATTCTGTGGGGTACTGGATCCGACCGGTTACGAGGACCGCGTGAATATTCCCGATCTCGAGGACGGTATCCTCGCCAGCACGTTCAACAATCCAATATTGGGGCCGGAGCAGCGTTATGCCGAGCCGCGCGAGGCCGGCACGCGTCGCGAGACCGACCGGTTCCTGCTGGATTTCCGGCAGGCATTCGGTGACTGGGATCTGACTGGTCGCTTCGCCTATAACGAAGATCTGTTCAATCAGGTCTATGACCTCGACCACACCCAGGTCCGTGTGCTCGCCGGGTTGTTCAACTTTGAGCAGATCGCCGAGCAGGAGGACTATGCGATCGAGTTGCGGCTGTCTACGCCAGTCGACAATCGCCTGCGTGGCAGCGTCGGCGTCTACTACTACGACTTCGATCGCAGCAGCCGAGTGCGCAGTTCCGTCGGCCCTTATGTGGCGCTGGGTGCGGAATTCGAATGCCCGCGGCTAGACAACAACCCGGTGTGTGCCGGTCCGGGGCCGTACCCCGTGACGACAGATTTTCCGCCACCGAACCTGTTCACGACCGAAAACACGGCGATTTTCGGTTTGGCCGAGTGGGATATCACCGATCAGCTGACTTTCGCCGTCGAGGCACGGTGGGCGGAAGACAAAAAGACTATCCGCGGCGGCAACTCGTCGTTTGATGAAACCAGCACCGACGACGTAACACCACGCTTTACCCTGCGCTACCAGGCTACTGACGACCTGATGGTTTACGGTCAGATTGCCAAGGGCAACAAACCGGCCGACTTCAATGACAACTGCTATCGCTACGACCTGAACCGGTCGGCGACAGACACCTGCCGGCAGGAGGACCTGAACCTCGTGAAGGAAGAGGAGCAGTGGACCTACGAGGCCGGCTTCAAGAGTGCCTGGTTCGACCGGCGCGCGACCGTTAATATGTCGGCGTTCTATATCGACTGGACCAACCAGGCTTTCTTCACGACTTCCTGTACCACGGACACCATCGGTGGCACGGAGCTTTGTTCCACGCTGCGCCGGAATGCGGGCAGCACGGAAATCACCGGTCTCGAATTCGAAAGTAATTGGATCGTCAGCGAGAATCTCTATCTGATTGTCAATTACGGCTATCAGAAGGGCGAGTTCCAGGAAGGTACCAGCCCGCTACTCGAAGCGCTCACGGGTGACGGCAACATTGCCGGTAAGCAGGTGCCGACCGCACCGGAGCACTCTGCCGTATTCAGTGGCGTCGTCACTGCGCCCATCAGTCCGAGCCTGGAAGGTTTCCTGCGCAGTGACGTGATTTTCGAGAGCGAGCAGTGGGTGCAGGCCTCCAACCTGAACGAGATCGACAAGCGTCAACTGGTCAATTTGCGCCTGGGCGTGCAGACGGAGAACCTGACGATTACCGGCTACGTGCGCAACCTGCTGGATGACGATGCGCCGCGGGGCGCACTGGATTTCTTCGACTTCGGCCAGCCGTTGTCGAATGGCGAGGCTCCGAAGCTCTGGACCCTGAACCCGCAGCGCGGGCGCAACTACGGTATCGAGTTATCCTGGCGCTTCGGCGCGCAATAGGCGGAACGGGCTCGTGCCGCTCAAAGCGTCGCCAGTCGACTGATCTCCGCGAGCTGTCCCGCGGTCGGTTCCCAGCTCGCCGCCGCCGCATTGGACTCGACCTGCGACGGTTTGGTTACGCCCGCAATCACGCTGCTGACATATGGCAGCGCCGCCAGCCAGCCCATGGCCAGATCCAGCACGCTATGGCCGATCTGGTCCCCGTAGGACCGCAAGTCTTCGACAATGTCGAACCGGCGGTCCGATACAAAACCACCGCCGCCGCCCCACTTGTGCAGCCGGCTGTCCTCAGGCATCGGCTGGCCCCGGTGGTATTTGCCGGTCAGTAGGCCGCTCTCCAGCGGGAAGTAGGGTAGGATGCCAACGCCTTGCCGCTCGGCGGCCGGTACCAGGTCCTCCTCGATGTCGCGCTTCAACAGGCTGTAGTGATTTTGCGCGGTCACATAGTGGCTCAGGTCATTAGCCGTCGAGATATCGGCGGCCTCGCTGAGCTGGGCGCCGGAGTAATTGGAGCAGCCGATGTAACGCACCTTGCCCTGCTGCACGAGGTCTTCGAGCGCGCGCAGGGTTTCTTCCACCGGCGTGCCCGGGTCGGGAAAATGGTGCTGATACAAATCGATGTAGTCGGTGCCGAGCAACCGCAGGCTTTGCTCTACCTGTTGCATGATGTAGTCACGCGACCCACCGTGCTCGCAGGGCCCGCCTTGCCCGGCGCCGAACTTGGTGGCGATGATCACGTCCCGGCGTCGATCGCCTAGTGCGTTGCCGAGCAGCTCTTCCGATGACCCGATCGCGCCGCGGTAGATGTCGGCGGTATCGAAAAAATTGATGCCGGCCTCGAGCGCCGCGTTCACGATTGCAGTCGTCTGTTCCTGGTCGCACATGTTGCCGAACATCATGCAGCCGATCCCGACTGCCGAAACCTGCAGCTCGCTATTGCCGAGGGATTTCATCTTCATGCCTGTTGTCCTTCTTTTTGTGGCTCGGGCTCGCCGGCGCGCAGCCTGACCAGCAGGGCCGCCAGTAGCAGCAGCCCGTTCAGCGCGCCCATTAACGTGAACGGCACGGATCGGCCGAACGCGTCGTAGACGATTCCGCCAATGCCGCTGATAGCAACAATGCCCACGGCACCGCTCAAATTGAATACGCCAACGATCGTGCCGCGCAAGCTGGCCTTGGCTTCCTGCCCAAGCAGTGCACCGCCGGTGACGATCACACTGATTTCGCCGATACCCAGCAGGATTGCGACCGGGATGGTGCTGCGCGCCAGTGGATCGTCGACCTGGCCCATCAGCGAATAACCGGCTGCAGCGAGTGCCAGCGCAATGCAAATGGCCGTAATGCGATTGGTCTTGTCGGTGATCACGCCCATAAAGCCGACCCACAGCAAAGCGGAGAGCTGCACGATGCCGAACAGCATGAAGGCCTGGCCGCTGGCCTCGGCCGTGGTCATGCCTTGTTCAATGCCGTATTGAGTCACCCACAAAGTGAGAAAATTGCCGACGATCACGAGATCGCCGCGGCCAATGAACGCCGCGCCATAGGCCACTGCCAAACGCGGGTTCTGCAGACCGGCGCGGAAACCGGCGCCCAGCCTGCGCACGGCATGTTCGTCGGTGTTGGTCGCCTCGGTGTGGCGCGAGAGCCCACGCCAGAGGACGGCTGCGGCCAGCAGGCACAATCCGGTCGCGCACCACATCGACAGGCGGCCCGCCATCACGGCATCGAAGCCGCGATCCTGGAAGAAAGCCGGCGCGCGGCCAAGAATGAGCGTGGCGATGATCAGCACGCCCAGCCCCTGGCAGATGTTGTTCGTCGCAATCCACTTGCCGCGCGAAATCTCCTGCGGCGTGTCCTGCACCGTCACGCTCAGCATCACCGGCACGGTGGTGAGACCCAGCGCGAACAATATGCGGAACGTGAACAGCTCGACTTCTGTGGTCGCCAGCGGATAGACAAGATAGCCGGCTGCCATCAACAGAAAACCGATCGCGTAAATGGGGCGGCGGCCGTAACGATCGGCGAATACGCCGACGAAACCCATCAGCGCCACGGCAACAAGCTCCTGCATCACGGTCAGCGAGCCGGTGATCGTGCCCTGCCGGGCCTCGGGCACCTTGACGATCTCGTTCAGCACGTACGGCTGAATCAGGCTCAAGTAAACCGTCATCGAGATGGTCAGGAGCGATGCGAACAATACGGTCGCGACGTTGCCGCGCGTCAGCCCGGGCCGTATCCAGTACGGCCCGAATTTGATGCCGGCGGGATCGGGTTTCAGCATCGGGCCCGGCCGCTCAGGCTGGCCGGACCGGGTCCGCAATCGCGACGCGATGCATGACCCGTCGCTCGGTATAGAAATCGGCAATGCCGCGGTGGATGGTGCAGCGATTGTCCCAGAATGCCAGCGACCCTTTTTCCCAGCGGAAGCGGCAGACGAACTCTTCCTGCACGCAGTGATTGTTCAGGAACTCCAGCAGGTTCGTGCTTTCCGCTTCCGACAATTCCTTGATGCGCCAGGTCATCAGCGGATTGACGAACAGGCACTTGCGCCCGGTTTCCGGGTGCGTGCGCACCACCGGGTGCTCGACCGGCGGCGTGCGATCGCGGAACGACTGCCAGCGTTCCGGTCCATAGCGCTTCAGGATTCCCGGGCCCATGATCTCGACCAGGTCGTGAATTGCCGTCAGCCCGTCGAGGAAACGCTGCATCGGTTCCGACAAATGCTCGTAGGCCAGGTACATGTTGGCCCACACCGTGTCGCCGCCCTTGCGCGGCGCTTGGATGGAATACAGCGCCGAACACTTCTGCGGGTACTCGGTAAAGCTGTTATCGGAGTGCCAGTTAATGTCGCTGCCGAGGTTGCTGTAGTCCTCCATGTCCTGCAGCCGGATGTCTTCATAGCCGGGCAGGGTGGGGATGAAGGCGGACGGGTCACTGTCGCCAAAGCGCGTGGTGAAGGCGATGTGCTGTTCCGGCGTGAGTTCCTGGTTGCGGAAGAACAGCACCAGGTTGTCCAGCCAGGCCTGGCGCAATTCCGCAAAGGTGGCATCGTCGATGGGCTGGGACAGATCCAGGCCATTGATTTCGGCGCCCAGTGCCCCGCTCAGAGGCCGCGCCTCGAAGTTCTCGTAGCTCATTTTTGTGCTCCCCGTCCGGCAGAAACAGATTAAATCACATGATTTAATTCGCTTCAAGCCCCCCGGAACCCAGCTGATTCCGGGTTTTCGGCGACACCGGGGCACTCAATCCCCCCGCCACGGTGTCGATCAGATTGCTGACGAACAGCTCCGGCTCCACCATGCGGCGCGTGTTGCCGCCTTCGCTGAGTCGCTCGCGGTCCGCCAGCGCGTGAATGGTCTGCTCCCACATCAAACCGAACCGCTGCCCCAGGATTTCGGCCGGTACCTCGGGCAGGGCGGCGCGCAGCAGTTCGATCACCCGGGCCAGGCCCTCGGCGAACCGGCTGTTCCAGATCTCCACCAGGCTGATTTGCGGATGGCCGATGACCTGCGCCATGAACCGGATGTAATGACTGCCGCCCGTGGTGTTTTGAATCTCTGCCACGATCGGCAGCACGATGGCCTCGACAATCGCGCGCACATCGCGATCCTGCTCGGCCTCTTCCAGCCGCTGCAGCATCTCCAGCCGGCGCCGGTTCACACTTTCCATGCGGTAGTCGTACACCGCGCCGACAAGCGCTTCTTTCGAGCCGAAGTGATAATGCGCCGCGGAGGAGTTTTTCTGTCCGGCCGCCGTGTTGATCTGGCGCAGCGACACGCCGTCGATACCGCGTTCGCCGAACAATTGCTCGCCGGCGAGAATCAAGGCCTCGCGGGTGCGAATACTGGCTGCCGTCTGGCTGCTCACGTCACCAATAGTGCGTCCAGCGGCACTGCTCCTGGAAAACCCGGAACGCATCGCGCTTGTCTTTCGGCAGGTACTCCAGGTACGCACTGTGGTCATAGCGCGTGCGATATTGATCGAAGATCGGCCGGTACAGGTCCATGTGAACGTCCGGAATCCGGTGGGTCTGCCGGAACTGCGCGATCGGGATCATGGTCGCTTTGCGTGATTCGAATACGCCGCATTCTTCCAGCACCACGCCGCGCGGACCGAATATCGCCGAACGTCCCGGCCCGCCGTAAGCCTCGTCCTCGAAAAATCCCGGTGTCTCGCCGTGCGTGGTCACGGAATTGTTTGTAATCATCGTGTACACGCTGTTGTGATACGACGTCAGTCGCATGTCTTCATATTCGAAGCCGCCGGTGGCCACCCGGCAGATGATCTCTGCGCCTTTCATCGCCATGCAGCGGAACAGCTCAGGTTCGAACTGCACGGCTGACATCGCGATATTGCCAATATCCGTGCGCACGACCGGCACGACTGCATCCAGGCCGTACATCTCCACGAAGCGATCGTACACGTCGTAAATGCTCGTGCTGAACTGCTCCGAGCCCGGGAACAGGCCGCGTACGTTGCGCTGTTTCCAGTGCTTGGCGACTACCTCGCCGTCCGGGCCGACCATGACCATCAGGTGCAGGATATGCCCCGGCCAGTTTTCGGGATCCTTTGCGTAAGTGCCAAAGACGATGTAGCAACCGTATTGCTTGGCTTTCTTGCCCACTTCCGCGACTTCGGGACCGGGGACTTCGATGGCAAGGTTGTATTGCTGCTCGCGCGTCCATTCGCTGAAGCCGGTGATCGGAAATTCATGGAACAGCAACAGCGTGTTCGGTGGACCGTAACCCTGCGCCTTGTCGATGCACTCCAGGAAGTAGTCCAGATTGCGGCGGATATCCGGCGCCGGGTTTTCGCCGTTCACGCCGCCGACGCGGGTTTGCACCACGGCGGCGAAATACATGGGTTTACTCAACTCGACGGTGGGGTAGGTGCCGTCTTCGCGTACCATCGGTTCGGTGTCGTTTGTCATGACATTATTCCTATTCTGAGAAAGGTGCCGCGGCAATCTTGCCGTTAAAGCCCAGGCCGAAATGGCCCGCGATGTGGCAGTCGGGTTTGCGGGTTGCCTGATCTGCGATCAATTGGGCGAAATACTCTTTGAAACCGGCGCGCGGCCAGCTCTCGACAATGGCGTTGCGGGTGGGAACGGCGACATCCTCGCTGCGAAAGCCAATCACGTCGACCCCGGCGCCGAAGTGCACCAGCGCGATTTCCGGTTCGCGATTCCCGGCAATTCCCACCGCGCTGTGCAGGGCAATGGCTTCGTGCACCAGGTCGGCACGTTCTGCAGTGAGCTCTTTCGACAGCAGGAACTCGCGCGCCGTGTCCGCGCCGTTGACTTCGAACGAGCCCTCCCGATCATATTCCGGCGTCAGCGCGACATCGTGCAGGATCGAGGCGAGGTACAGCAGTTCGGGATCCGGCCGCAGATCCAGGTGCTTCGCGATCGCGCTGCCGAACAGGTAAGTGCGCACCGAGTGGTTGAACAGGAAGACCGGTTCACAACTGCGGGCCAGCGTCGTTGCCTGCACAACCAGCTGGGAGTCCGGAATCGCAAGATCTTCGAGGCTGATTGCCATCGGCCGGTTAATGCCCAATGCACGCGCCACGCGTCGGCCCAGGCTGCCCAGTTCCAGCCGCGCAAAGCGTAGAATCAGCAGCGGCGTTGCTGTGCGGGACAATGATGTGGTTAGTTCCAACGGATCTGTTTCGCCTGAATGTTGGTCAGCGCCCAGAATAGCGGGTAATTGCGAGAAGTAACAACGATGCCAGATCCAGCGGCCCAGTCACCGTCCGGTCCCCGTGTTTCTCTCGTGCTCGGCAGCGGCGGGGCTCGCGGGCTTGCGCATATCGGTGTGATCGACGTGCTGGAGGAACACGGCTTTCGGATCGAATCCGTCGTGGGCTGTTCCATGGGTGCCTTGATCGGCGGCGTCTATGCGATGGACAAGCTCGATGTGTATCGCGACTGGATATGCGCGCTAGAACGGGTCGATGTGCTGCGATTGATGGACGTGACTTTTGGCAGCACGGGGTTCATTCGCGGCGAAAAGATTATCGAGGTGCTGCGGGAGCTGATCGGGGATACCAATATCGAAGACCTGCCCGTCAAGTTCACCGCGGTGGCGACCGACCTGGAGTCACAGAAAGAGGTGTGGATTGACCGCGGACTGTTGTTCGATGCCATCCGCGCATCGATCGCGATACCGACGGTGTTTACTCCCGTGCTTCGCAGGGGCCGCACGCTGGTCGACGGTGGCCTGCTGAATCCGGTGCCGGTCACGCCCACCATGCGCGACGATACCGACCTGACCATCGCGGTGGACGTCGGCGGGGCCGCGGATCCGGCAGTCGAGGCGCGCATTCGCGAATCGCACAAGCGCCGTAATAACGCGCTCGACAGTCAGCGCAATGCCATTCACAAGTTCGTGGATGGAGTCATCGAGAAAATCAGCGACGCCCTCGAACCCGATGAGCAGGACGACGAGATGGGCCTGCAAGAGATCATGACGCGGTCTTTCGACGTGATGCAGGAAACCCTGGCACGGCACAAACTGGCAGCCCATCCGCCAGACCTGCTGATCAGTGTGCCCCGCAACGTGTGCCAGGTATTCGACTTCCACCTGGCCGCACCGTTGATCGATTACGGCCGCGAGCTCACGGAGCGGGCGCTGACACACCTGCCGGCGGATATCAGGCCCCGATAGGCGGCGAATTGATCAGCAGCACCTGGAAAGTGCCGGCGCCTTCACGGAGTTTCTTGGCATCGGCGTATTCAGGCGAATTCCAGAACGCGATCGCGGCTTCGCGATTCGGCCATTCCGAGATCAGTGCGCTCGGTTTGTCGCACCACGCGTTTTCCAGGAATTGTCCGCCCGCGCCTTTCAGGACATAACGCCCACCGAACTGTTCGACCAGCGGTGGGACGACCTGCGCGTAGCCCTCCAGAAAGCGTTCGCGATCGGTAATGTCACCGATCACGATCATGTAGCAACGGGATTCCGCCATTGTTATTTGCCTCCCGACCGCCATTCTACCCCGGCCCTAATGCCGGCAATGGTAAAATATCGGGTTAACGGAAACGGACGGGAACACTATGGCTACCAGGGCACAGGACGCGGCCGACAACGCGCCGGCGATCCACACGGGCGCGGAATACATCGACAGCCTGCGTGGCCGCAAGCTGAAGGTTTACCTGTTTGGTGAGCTCGTGGACGAGCCGGTGGATCATCCGGTGATCCGGCCGTCGATTAATGCCGTCGCCGAGACCTACGACCTGGCGCAGCGCAACCCGGAGCTGGCGACCGCGTTGTCGCCATTGACCGGCGAGCGTATCAACCGGTTTCTGCACATTGCCGGGAGCCCGGAAGACCTGGTCAACCAGAACAAGATGCAGCGGCGGCTGGGCCAGCTTACCGGTACCTGCTTTCAGCGCTGTGTCGGCATGGACGCGTTGAATTCGCTGCATTCCGTGACCTACGAGATCGACCAGGCGCACGGCACCAGCTACCACGCGCAGTTCCTCGATTTCGTGCGGCTGGTGCAAAGCCGTGGCTATGTGATCGGCGGGGCGATGACCGATGTGAAAGGCGATCGTGGCAAGGCCCCGCATGAACAGGCCGATCCCGATCTGTACCTGCGCATTACCCGGCGCACCGAGCAGGGCGTGTATGTGAGCGGCGCGAAAGCGCACCAGACCGGCTGCATCAACTCCCACTGGCTGATCGTGATGCCAACCATTCGCCTCGGCGAAAACGATCGCGACTACGCCGTGGTCGGCGCTATTCCGGCAGACGCTGACGGCATTACCTATATATATGGCCGCCAGTCCTGCGACACGCGCAGCATGGAAGGCGAGCTGGATGCCGGCAACGCAAATTTTGCCGGCCAGGAAGCGATGATCATCTTCGATGATGTGTTCATCCCGACCGAGCGGCTGTTCATGAACGGTGAAGTGGAATTCGCGGCCATGCTGGTCGAGCGCTTCACCTGTTATCACCGGCGCAGCTATGTGTGTAAATCCGGCGTGGGTGATGTGCTGATCGGTGCGGCGGCGACTATTGCCGACTACAACGGCGTGGACCGCGCATCGCATATCCGCGACAAGCTCGTGGAGATGACGCACCTGAACGAGACCATCTATTCGACCGGCATTGCGTCCAGTTACCAGGCCGAACCGATGCAATCGGGCGTGTACCTGAATGACGACATGATTGCGAACGTGTGCAAGCACCACGTGACGAAGCTGCCGTATGAGATCGGCCGGCTGGCGCAGGACCTGGCCGGCGGCCTGGTGGTGACGCTGCCGTCGCAGCAGGAACTCGAGCATCCGGAGATTGGCCCGCTGGTGCAGAAATACCTGCAGGGCAGGGCCGAGATCTCCACCGAAGACCGCATGCGCATTCTGCGCCTGATCGAAAACATGACGCTTGGGCGCAATGCGGTGGGGTACCTCACCGAGTCGATGCACGGCGCCGGTTCGCCGCAGGCCCAGCGCATCCAGATTGCGCGCCAGGCGCAGCTCGACTTCAAGAAGGCGTTGGCCCAGGCGCTGGCCGGTATCGACCCCGAGGCGGCCCGCGAAATCGTCGCGGATGTGTCCGGCTACATGGCGCGGGTGCTGGACACGGCCGGCGACGATTCAACTTAAGCCCCGACCGACCGCACAGTTTCGGCACGCAGCGGCCATTTGGTGACCGCGCGCCTTGTGCTGCTGATGCCCCGCAACAATAATAACGATTACAACAACATCGGCGGAAAATACAAACTTGAGTCGAGTAGTAGTACCCCTGCCGGGGCGACCCGGCGCCACACCCCTGCTACCAGCTTCGCGCGATTGGCCCGCCACCCGGACGACGGGTACGGCCTGGCGACGACACTGGATGCTGGAACGCTTGCGGCAGTCGCGTTCGCGCGATGCCGGCAATGGCCTGCGTGCCGGTTCCAGCCCGGCGTGGGTGACGCGCGCCTGGGTGATTCACAACAACAAGGCCCGTCCCGCGTCCTGATACCCGTGGGCTTGAGAGCCTGCTTTCGCGCCGCGCAACTTGTTCCGCGGCCGTGGCCGCGTGCGCGATAATTGCCCCCATGTGGCGCAGTCTCGTCATCGGCCTGGCCAGCGTGCTGGTTGCCATCCCGAACGCCATCGCGATTGTGCACGGCAAGGCCGTGCGGCAGTCGCTGTTCGAGGATCGTTACCCGTGGGCCGTAGCAGTGGAAAACCCGGCCAGCGGTGGCGTTTGCAGTGCGGCGCTGATCTCGCCCACACACGTGATCAGCGCAGCGCATTGCACCTGGCCCGGCAAGCGCCTGCTGGTCGGCCACACGTCGCGACAGAAGGCCCGCGTGGTCGAAGTGGCCGACGTGATTCGGCATCCGGACTACGACAAGGAAACCAACCAGTTCGACGTGGGCCTGTTTCGTCTTACCGAAGCGGTGGATATCGAACCGGTGAAACTGGTTAGCCGGGGCGAGTACCTGCTGCTGGTGCTGCCGGATGCCGAAGCCGAGATCATGGGCTGGGGCAAACGCCCCGACAGCGATTTTTCCGACCGGCTGGTTCGCGCTGGGGTACAGCTCGGTAACCTCGGGATGCGCGGCACGTATCTAATCTATGAATCACAGGGCGCGCCGTGCGGCGGTGACAGCGGCGGGCCGCTGGTGCTGGAAGGCCTGGATCGCAAACCGGTGCTGGTGGGCGTGGCCAGTGCCACCGATGGCAATCTCTGCAGTACCGGCGGTGGTGCCGCGGCGTATACCAATGTCGCCGCCGTGCGCCAGTTCATCGAGAAACACGTGCCGGACCTGCCGTAGGTAGTGCTCGCAATGGCGCACGCTACGGCAACCGGGCAACATGGCAAAACCTATGAACCAGACGGCTGAACAGGCGGCGCCGGACGAGTCAGTCAACCCGCTGCGCAATCCCGAATTCCGCAAGCTCTTCAGCGCGCAGATCATCGCGCTGGTCGGCACGGGTCTGTCCACGGTCGCACTGACACTGCTGGCGTACGACCTGGTCGGCGGCAACGCGGCGGCCGTGCTCGGCACGGCATTGGCGTTCAAGATGGTCGCGTACGTGGTGTTTGCGCCGATCGTCGGCGGGCTGGCGCACCGGTTTGCGCGCAAACCGTTTTTGATCCTGATGGACATCATTCGCGCCGGCATCGTGCTGGCCATGCCGTTTGTCACCGAGGTGTGGCAGATCTATTTGCTGATTTTCCTGCTGAACCTGTTCTCGGCCGGCTTCAAGCCGGTATTCGCGGCGACCATCCCGGACATCCTGCCGGGCGAGCGGGAATACACCCGCGCGCTGTCGATGAGCCGCTTGGCCTACGACCTGGAAAACCTGCTGAGCCCGACCATCGCCGGTATCGCGCTGTTGTTCACCACCTATACCGGGTTGTTCGCCGCCAACTGCGTGGCGTTCATCATTTCGGCCGTCTTGATCGTGTTCACCACGCTGCCGCCCAGCCAGAAAGTGGCGCGGATTGGGAATGTCTGGCAGGAAATCAGCTTCGGCACCATTAGTTACTTCAAGACGCCGCGGTTGCGGGCATTGTTTGCGCTGTATCTCGGCGTGTCGGCTGCCAGTGCAATGGTCATCGTCAACACCGTGATCTATGTGAAAGACGTGCTCGGCCTGACGTCCACTGCTGTGGCCACGGCACTGGCTGCCTCTGGTGGTGGTTCCATGATTGCGGCGCTCAGCCTGCCGAAGCTGCTCGATAAAACGCCGGATCGCCCGGTGATGTTGCTCGGTGGCCTGGTCATGGCCATTGGCGTGGCACTCATCGGCACGGGTCCTGGTTTCCCGCAGATGTTGCCTTACTGGTTCCTGATAGGCCTCGGCTGGTCGCTGGTGCAGACGCCCGCGGGCCGGGTGGTGAACCGCTCGTCATCGATGTCTGATCGATCCGCCTATTTTTCTGCCCAGTTCGCGCTGTCGCACGCCTGCTGGCTGATCTTCTATCCCATCGCCGGGCAGCTCGGCACGCGCCTGGGCGTGGAAACTACCGCCATCTGGCTCGCCGGCGGCATCCTGCTGTTCACCGCGGTGGCGTGGCTGATCTGGCCGAAGGAAGACGAAGCCGAAATCAAGCATGTGCACGCCGCGGTGACGCACACGCACGAACACACGCATGATGAGCATCACGCGCACGCCCATGAAGGGATCGAGGCGACCGAGCCCCACACCCACGAGCACACGCACGAGCCCGTAACGCATGTGCACACCTACGTGATCGACGATCACCATGCGGTGTGGCCGGCGGCATCGAATCCGTAGCAAGAACTCGACGTTCAGTCAGGACTTGTCATTGCTGCGTAGCGCGGCGATAGCCGCAACAATTATTGCAAGCGGCGCGAGGCCCCACCAGAAGCCGTACCAGAGGAATTTGGCCCACGTCTCGTGCGGCCAGCGTTCATGCATCACCGTGAGCACAACAAGCGTGGCGATGATGCCCAGCGCGATAGCAACGTCTCTGAGTCCGACTTTCCTGCTCTTAGCGGCCACAAATATCTGTCCCGGTTCGCCTATCGACGTAGTCTGCCAGACAAGATCCAATTGTTGGGCAGTTGAGCATTTCGTCGAGAAGCGGATTAATAACCCGCCTTGCTGCGAAATCGCTCAGCTCGTAACCGCCCAAACCGGCGAGCGCAACTGCGCCGCCCACCGCAAGTGCTCCAGATGCGCCGACAGCGCCAGCACCAGCGAGTCCGAGCGAACTCAAGCTTCCAACAGCCTGGCTAGCGTCCAGCACGGCTTTGAGAGTTTGGCTGCGAATTCGTTGCCGATCGATTGGCAGGACTGCTGCACCAATCGATGCATCCACCGCTTTGCCGGCAACTGCTGCTTCTTGCGCAGAGATTCCAAGAAGTGGGCGTAGTAACCGGGACAAGCTCAAGCCAATGAATAAACCATTCCGATCGGTGTTGACCAGTGGGTTCAGGGCCGCGTACGCGTAGGTGTTGGTTCCTCCGGGCAAGCCGATCGGATCGCTCTCGATGTACCGACCGATCGACGCATCATAGTCGCGAAAATAGTTGTAGCTGATCCGGCCAACGCCATAGTCGATCTGACCCGGCAAGCGGAGCCGCACTGTGGTTGAACCATACACCTCAGCTTGCCCGAAAGCATCCGACTCGAAACGCCAGGTAATATTTCTTGACCTGTCGGTTCCTAGGCGTGGCGTACCAAGATGATCGGCATGTAGATAGGTTATCTCTGTGCCGACATGCGTGCCGTCCGCCAGATAGCTCTCCTGAATCTGTGCGATCGGGATATCGTCGAGCCAAACCCAGTCCCATTCGACTACCGTACCGCTGCTGCTTTTTTGCGCCATGCCCAACGCGGTGCCATCCGGGGCAAAGTGGAAGTATTCCTCCCAGTTAGCGCATCCGCCACAAGGGCAATTGGGTTTTGTCGTGGTGCGGGCGACCTGGCCGAGCCCGTTATAGAGAATTGTCAGGCGGTCGCCATCCGAGTGTATTGTCGCGAGTCGATTCGCGGCATTGTAGGTGAAGCGGCGCCCAGCGCCGTCGTCGACCAGATTTCCCGCACCGTCGTGGCTCACCAATTGTCCATCTCGCGTGCTCATGCGATTGGAGGCATTCGAGCCGTCACCGTACGTAAACAGCTGAGACGCATAGGTTGTCGTGGTCGTACTTCTGCCCAAACGATTGCCGTTGGGATCGTAGGTATAAGTGTCGACGGATGCATTCGCTTCTAGCCGGGAGTCATCGATAACCCGATTCAGAGCATCGTAGCGATAATCCCTCGTATTGGCTGGCTGTAGCCAGTCGGCATCGTGAACAATGTTGCCGGCATTATCGTAACTGAGTTCACGAATGTCCCAGGCGCTGTTGTTGTTCCCCAATGCCAGTAGAGTCACTCGACCAGCGAGGTCATAGTCACGGATGCTCGCGAGGCCATTTCCAAACTCGATTCTTGCCGGTTCGCCAAACGGTTCGTATTGAACGTTCGCCACCAGCGTCGTTCCGGGCTGCCCGTTTGGCCCGTACATCGTTATTTGAGTGATTTGCCCGATTGCGTTTCTTGCATAGTCGATTAGCCGGCCGGACGGATAACGAATCAGCGCAAGTTCATCATCGGCGTCGTATTGGAACCCAGTGGTGTAGAAGTCGGGTGCAGCCGGGCTGCCTGGCACGAATTGTCGTAGCTCTGCAAGATTGCCAAAACCATCATATTCGAAGTGAGTATCAACGACGGTACCGTCTTCTGCCTCGTGGTGTACCGCAAACAGTTGGCCCAATTGTCCCGGGGCATCGTAAATAAGCTGCAAATCCGGGGCTGCGCTCGCCGTTGACTGATAGTCAACCGCTACGAGTCGGTTGAGCGCGTCGTACACGTAGCTTCGGCGCTCCGGAACCGCCTCGCAGCGCGTGAAGCCCGTGCTGAAACGACCATCCGCCAGGCAGGTGACATTGCCCGCACTATCGTGGCCGTATAGCGTGACGCCGCGATCCGGACTGTGCTCCGCGAGGAGATTGCCAAGGTCGTCGTAGCGGTAGGTGGTTTTGGTTCCATTCGGCGCACTCACACTTGTTACGCGGTCTGCACTGTCGTATTCGTACCGGGTCGCGTAAGCGGGGCCGTTTTCAGGGTCGTTGACGACTATCAGCCGGTTGAATGCATCGTAGATATACTCGGTGGCATGCAGATTCGGGTTGGTTGCGAGTATCAGATTGCCAAGTGCATCGAAAGCCAATGATGAAGCTGTTGTGCTACCCAACTGCAGCGCCGCCAGATTGTTGCGGGCATCGAATGTAGTGACGACAGATTTCCTGGTCGCCCCGTTCATGTTCTTCCAGTAGGCGGCAGCGAGATTCCCGCGCGCGTCATGGAACCGCTCAACCTCGTTACCCAGATTGTCCTTGATACTCTCCAGCAGCATTGCATCATTCCACGTGAATTCGCGCGTCCGGCCATTCGGGAATACCATTGACGCAAGTAGCCCGTTCGCTTGATAGGCCAGGCTTGTCGTGCGCTGTTCATTTCCATCTGGCGTGAACTGCGTAATGCTTGTTACGCGATCGCGTGAATCGTAGCTATAAGTCGTGACGAGTTGATTGGGGTCAATCGTCTGCCGCAATAGTCCGGTATTGGGCTGATAAGAAAAGCTGTAGGCGTGCCCCAGGGCATTGCGGATTTCCCGAATCTGGCCACAGTTTCCTCCGGCCCGGCAGTCGGTCCCCGGCGTCTGTGGTTCCCAGTACATCAAAGTTAGGTGGTCGTCTACATCGTTGCGTGGACCGTCAATCATTCGTGGCTGCTGGAACTGGTTGTAGTCCGAATAGGTCACCGTGCGAGCCAGTGGCGAGCAATCGCGCGGGTCCACCCCTTGCAGGGTCACGGTTCGAACTAGCTGCGTGCCGGCGTGGTAGTCCCATACCAGGTGCCGCATGGCATTCTGGCACAGTGTGACCGAAGCAGTCGTTTGTAGCGTTGCCAGGCTATTGGTGGCGTCAAGGTATTCGAAGGAGGTAACCCTCTGGTCCGAGCTGCCTGCCGCATCAATGCGAGTCAGCAGGTGGTTGTCGTCATAGTCCCAGGTCGTGCGAACACCATTCTCGTCGACCAGAGCTGTGAGCCGCTGTCGGTCATCGTATTCAAAGTGTCTGGATAGCCCGTCCGACAGGTTGGAGATACGTGCGAGCTTCCTGAGGCCATCGTTCCCGTCGAAGTGATAGCGAGTACTGTGGCCCTCCTGGTCAGTTACCGTCGTATAGCCATCTGTATAACTCAACAGAAACTGCTGGTATCGGGTATGGTTCCCGCGCCAGGTCGAGCGCGCGAGGCCTTCGGCGTTATAGTAAAAGCTGGCGTATCGGTCGCCATTTTCGTTCACGATACCAACCAGGAAATTCGAGTCCTTCGCATTAGGTTTGTCATATACGTAGCGAAGGACATTTCCGTCCTGGTATTGCACGGTTTTCAGGTCCCATTCCCACGTGGCTGGATCCTCCGGGTCCATGTACTGTCCGCCGCCATAATGGATTTCGCGTCCCGCAGGGTCGCGCAGGCGCGTCAGCTGCATCAGGCACGGTTCAGTGTCACAGGACGTCTGGTTGATGCGTCGGTGCACCGGATCGAGCACATGGCCGAAGGGTCCGATTACCATCAGCACCTCGTTCTGCATCCAGTACGAGCCTCGATTTACTGTGGTGATTCGTCCGGCCGGGTCCCGTAATTCGATCAAGACGCCACGTTTACCAAATGGCGCGACATCGAGGCGGCGGTAGGTTTCCTTGGCGCCGGACGGCAGATAGACGGTCCAGAAGAAGGTGGAATCCTGTATGAGGTGAATGCTGGTCCCGTTGGTTGAGCGGTAGTACTCGCTATTCACTCGCTCCACCTGAATCGTGGTGCCGTCCGGCCTGAACAGACTCTGTGGATTGTTGTTTCTGTCGAAGACTACGTGGGCCGCATAGTTGTGAGTCCAACCATCGCCAAGGCCAGCCCACCGTGATTGGTTCGCCGGCAAGTTGGATCGATAGGTTCTAACGAAAACCGGCCCAGGACCGGCATAGTCGACGGCGATCTCGACTTTTGCTCCTGTCGCAACATCACAGGGATTCCCAACTTCTGTGCAGTGGCTGACGCCAGGAGTTACTGATTGATCCGTGTTCGTCTGGTCCTCCGTGGTTCCGGGGTCGCCAGGGTTAGTAAAGTGTGAGAAATAGTAGATCTCCGCATCGAATGGGCTGTAACAGCGAACGTCAAGACCAGCATGGGTATGACTGGTCTGGATTTGTGTCAGCCCGGGTGGGCAGGACATGTCGCGACTCGCGCGGACCGCGAGATAGTAGTCGACGATATTTCCGCTGCAGGTCGAATATTCATAGCCGGCGTATTCGAATATCTGGTACTGATGACTGCTGTTTTCCTGGGGCGGAACACTACCTGCAGGAGGCGAGGCGCCACCGTCCCATGTCGAGTTGATGGCCGGGATATAGGCTCCGCCGCTGGGCGTTGGTCCCGTGGTCAGACAGGGCCACCCGGCAACTTCTGCGGCTGCCGCCGCAGCCGCCGATGCAAACGGTCCAGCGACCGATACATTGTTGCGCCAATGCCAGCTGTCCCCCGTGGCGGGCGGTGGTTCGGTCACCTCGTATTTATTGATGATCAGCGTACTGCCGCCCGCAAGGTTGATGGCAGTTTCGCTCTCGAGTTCCACGTACTGGGCCGCAGTGCTGTAGTTTCTCAGGGCTGCTTCTGCCGCTGCGAGGGTATTGAATTCCTGGCCAGCTGGTTTTTCCGTCTTGTATTTGAACGGGCCCGAGGGAATCGAGTACGCCTGAGCACTCCCAAGCCAGCCGATAAGTGTGGCCATATAGAGGCTGATCGCCATGGTATTGCCATGTCCGCGGTTCATTTTTCTGTGCCGCCAGCGGCATGCTTCGATCGGAAGCGCTTCAGTAAGCACCGTCGGTAGCTCGAGGCGAAACTCTGGTGGTCGAGTCTGCCGTCCACTCGTCGATTGTCAGCGCGTGGAAATCTGCGTTGGAATTTCTGTGTGCATTTCTGCCGGATTCTAAAGAGCGAACGGGCACATTCCCGTCGTGATGCCTTACTCAGCGGTGCCGGAGCGCTTGCTTTGCACAGCCGGGAGATCATGGCGATCTCATACATGGCCATTGCGTCCATACTGCCCGGACGTTTCCGGGGCAGTTTCCGACCGGCATGGAACTCGGGTGAAGGTTCTCGCGCTATCGCTGCGTTATTTGCTATCGCCAGATTCGGCGTGGCTATCAGCGTCGACAGAGTCAGCAGAATAGTGGGAAGCGAATCGGTGCGTTGGCGCATGACTTTTCTCCTGTGCGCAACGAACTGCAACACGGAGATGAATCACGCGGAAGCGCAGAAACCAGCGTTTCGCGCAGAGTTTTTAGGCTTGGCGCCGCCTTCCCAGCAGAAGTGTAGAAATGAGAAGGGTGATCAGCGCAGGCCCTGAACTACCCCCACCCCCAACATCCGAATTCTCCACCGCCATCGCGGTGGTCGGCGCGCTGGCGCCGCCCACGCAGGATGAGGCGGCAGTCTGGCTGGCGAGGAAGCGCTCGATGGTGTCGAGACTGCACTGCGAGAGCTGGTCGTTGCCGTTGATCGTGGCCTGCATCAGGAAGCCGAGCGGGGCGCTCTGGCAGGGATTGGTTTCGTTTGGGTTCTGGCTCACTTCGCCGTCGTGCCAGGCACCGAGCGTGTGGCCGATTTCGTGCGCGGTGGTTAGCGCGCTGATCCAGGTATCGCCAATCTGCTGGCTCAGCGCGGCGCCGAACTGCACGTTGCAGGCCGCGCCGAGGTAGGCAATGCCGCGGGTCGCGCCGTCGAGGTTGCGGCCGGTCATCAGGTGCGACGGGCCATTGGTAATGCCGCTGGCCAGCCGAAAGTTGCTGAGTTCGGCCAGCAGGTCCGAGGCATTGGAACTCGTGAATGGGTCGTTGGCCGATCCGTAGATCTGCAGCCGGTCGACCTCGACCGCCATGTTCAGCTGGTTGGTATAGATGCCGTCGACGATGTTGATGCGCGTCAGCACCTCGGCTTCGGTGTCCGGGCCCTGCTGCAGGTAGAACTCGTAGTCGGCCACCACGTGCAGCCGCATGATGCGCCCGCCGTCGGCATTGACTGTGGCCGGGGCGGCCAGCTCGGCAGTGAGACTCTTCATGGCCTGGTCGCCGGTCACGGCCATGGTCTTGTGCTGGGTACCGCAGGAACCGACATTCGCCGGCAATACCAGGTCGTTCAGGCGGAAGATCACGTTGGCGCTGCTGGCGTTGGTATCCGCGTGTTGCAGCCGGCCGGCGGTCTTGCGGCGCGGCTCCACGCCGTAGAGCTCGGTGCCGTCGAAAATAATGCCGTGCAGTTCGTTGCCGCGCTGGGTGAGCCGCAGCCACGAGTTGTCCACGCCCTCAACCCGCCCGCGCAGCAGGCGCAGGTTGGTGATGGAGCGCAGCCGGTGCAGGTGGGCATTGCGCTGCACGCGCAGGGTCAGGCTGCGGGTCGCGGTAGCCAGGCGCAGCAAATCGTCGCTGGAACCATCAGTCGAATCGACCACGGTCAGCGCTTCATGATGCAGGATTGTGCTGCTGGGTTCCGCCTGGGCCGACAGGGCCACAAACGTCAGCAGCGTCGCCATGGCACCCGTAGCCACGGCGGCAATTATCGTTCTCATTGTGGGGTAATTATGGGACAACCCGCGCCCGGCGCACAGTAAATGCGTCATATTTCAATGGAATCAAGCGCTAATCTCGAGCACTTGTGAGATTAAGTCTAACTGACTTTGCTGCGTGCTGTCAGAGTGGATTTCAGGCCAGCGCCGGCAGCACACGTTCGCCGAGCAGGCGGATGGAATCGGCCGGATTGTCGTGCAGGCGCAGGGCAATTTCGGTGAAACCCTGCTCGCCGAACTGGTTCAGTTTCTCAATATGCCGGTCAATGGAACTGTAATCGCCGGCGCAGCTCAACCCGTCCACCAGCGCCTGCAGGATGTCGGCCGGCACGCCCTCGATATTGCCGTGCCGCTGCCGGTAGGCCATCAAAAACGCGTGCTTGTGCTGTTCCACCAGGTCGGCCTGCTCCGGTTCGAGGAACGGGTCCAGCCACGGCCGCTCCAGCCAGCCGCGGATAATCAGTTCGCGACGCGCCTCCGCGTAGGAAACTTCGGCGTCTTCTTTCACATGCCACGCCACGAAATTATTGATGCGGTAATCCTCGCCGGCGCGGCCGTTGGCCTCGAGTGCCGCGGTGAGATGCGGCATGTGGTTGGCAATCATGGGCACCTGGACGTCGCTCATCATCACGCCATCGGCCAGGATGGCGGCAGTGCGCAGCAGCTTTTCGCCGCTGGCGCCGGCGTACAGTTGCGGCAGCGGGGCATCGTGCCACGCGGCGTTGTAAGCGTAACCTTTGAAGATCTTGCCTTCGTAATTCAGCGTCTCTCCGGTAAAGGCCTGCTTGATCATCTCCTGGGCTTCATGCGCCGTACTCACGCGTTTGCCATAGCCCACACCCATCACGCCGTTCCATTCACCACCGGCGCCGATCACGATGCACGTGCGGCCCCTGGTGTATTCGTTCAACGTGAGGATCGCATTCGCAATTTTCAGCGGGTGCATTTCGTAGGGGCTGACCACCACCACGCCCAGGCGGATTTTCTTGCTGGCGAGCGCCAGCGGCACCAGGCTCAGGAATGCATCTCTGGCCCGGGCATAGTTCTGCGCCCAGATGGCGCGAAAGCCATAGCCTTCGGCGAGCAGGCCCAACTCGGTGATTTCATCCGGGGTGAGATCGGCTTCGAGTATCAGGTCAAGTTCCATGGTGCTGCCCCGGTATCCCACCGCTGGCTGACGCGGTTGTCGAAAAACTGTAGCCCGCGGCCGGGGTGCGCGATCTCCGGAATTCTACTTATGCGGGTAAACTAAACCGATGTCCGGCTTTTCCGACATGGACGAGCGCCTCGAGGCATTACGCCAGCAGGAGATGTATCGGCACCGGCGGGTGCTGTCGAGTCCGCAGGGGCGCGACGTGGTGATCGATGGCCGGCGGCTGTTGAATTTCTGCAGCAATGACTACCTCGGCCTGGCCGCTGATCCACGCATCCAGGCGGCGTTCAAAGCCGGCGTCGATCGCTGGGGCACTGGGTCGGGCGCATCGCACCTGGTCTGCGGCCACAGTGGCGTGCACGCGGAACTCGAGGCGGCGCTGGCGGAATTCACGGGGCGGCCGCGCGCGCTGCTGTTTTCCTCCGGCTATGCGGCGAATGTCGGCGTGATCAATGCACTGCTGGGCGCGGGCGACTATGTGTTCGAAGATCGTTTGAATCACGCGTCACTGGTCGATGGCGGGCGCCTCAGCCGGGCCGAGCTGCATTGGTACAAACATCGCGATGTCGAGCACCTGGCGCGCAAGCTCACCGCCTGCGATAACCTGGCGGCGCGCAAGCTGGTGGTGACTGACGGCACGTTCAGCATGGACGGTGACCAGGCGCCGCTGGCGGAGCTGGTGCCGCTGGTCCGGGAACAGGGTGCCTGGCTGATGATCGACGATGCGCATGGCTTTGGTGCGCTCGGGCGTGGTGGTCGCGGGTTGGTGGATGCGGCCGACTGGAGTCTCGGCGATGTGCCGGTGCTGGTCGGTACGCTCGGCAAGGCGTTCGGTACATTTGGCGCATTCGTCGCCGGCAGCGACGCGCTGATCGAAACCCTGATTCAGCACGCGCGCAATTTCATCTACACCACGGCGTTACCACCGGCGGTGGCCGCGGCCACGTTGTGCAGCCTCGACATCGTGCGCACGGAGCATTGGCGGCGGGATCGACTGAACGAATTGATCGAACGTTTCCGCGCGGGCGCGGCCGGACTCGGCCTGGAATTGTTGCCGTCGCAAACCGCGATCCAGCCGGTAGTTGTCGGCACGCCCGGGCGTGCCCTGGCGCTCAGCCGGGCCCTGGAGGAGGCCGGCCTGCTGGTCGGCGCCATTCGCCCGCCAACCGTGCCGAAGGGCAGTTCGCGACTGCGCATTACCTTTACGGCAGCGCACGAGCCCGGCGACGTCGACCGGCTGCTCGACGCGCTGGGCACGGCCGGTCGCGGGATCGAGGCGGCGTGAATGACACGCGCATATTTCGTTGCCGGTACTGATACCGAGGTTGGCAAGACGCTGATCGCATCGGCGCTGTTGCATGCAGCGCGGGAACGCGGCCTGTCGACCCTGGGATTGAAACCGGTGTCGGCCGGTTGCGTGGAACACGATGGCCAATGGGTGAATGACGACGCGCTGGCTCTGCAGGCCGAATCGTCGCTGGAACCGGAGTATTCGCTGGTCAACCCGCTGGCGTTGCAGCCCGCCATTGCGCCGCACATCGCGGCCGCGGCCGCCGGGATGCAGATCTCGGCCCGTGAACTGATTGACCACTGTAACGATGCGCTGACAACGCACGCACCTGATTTCGCCGTGGTCGAAGGCGCCGGTGGCTGGCTGGTGCCGTTGAACTACAGTGAGACGATGGCGGACCTGGCCGCTGGTATCGGCTTGCCGGTGATCCTGGTCGTGGGTATGCGGCTCGGGTGTCTGAATCACAGCCTGCTGACGGCCACCGCGATTGGCGCCGCCGGACTGGAGCTGGTTGGCTGGGTGGCGAATTTTCCTGAGCCCATGCGCGATGCGCGCGCGAACGTGGACGCGCTGCGGGAACGACTCACCGCGCCGTGTCTTGGTTGCGTGCCCTCGCTGCACGACGATGTGAGCGCGGCAGCCGCCGCGGCCCATCTCGACCTGGATGCGCTGCTGGCCGACGCATGATTGAATTCGATCGGCAGCACATCTGGCATCCGTACACGTCGGCGACCGCACCGTTACCGGTTTACCCCGTGGTATCGGCCCGCGGCGTGCGGCTGCAACTGGCCGACGGCCGCGAGCTGGTCGATGGCATGTCGTCCTGGTGGTGCGCGATCCACGGTTACAACCATCCCGCGCTCAATGCCGCTGTCACGGAGCAACTCGATCGCATGGCGCATGTGATGTTCGGCGGGTTGACCCATGGGCCGGCGGTCGACCTCGCGGAGCAACTGCTGCGGCTTGCGCCGGCATCGATGGAGCATGTGTTCTTCGCGGATTCCGGTTCGGTGGCAGTGGAAGTCGCGATCAAGATGGCCGTGCAGTACCAGGTGGCTCGCGGCCGCCCGCATAAGGCCCGGCTGCTGACGGTGCGCGGGGGCTATCACGGCGACACGTTCGGCGCGATGGCGGTGTGCGATCCGGTCACCGGGATGCACCAGTTGTTCTCTGCAGTGTTGCCAAAACAAATCTTTGCCCCCCGGCCGGAACGTCGTTTCGGTGAGCCTTTGCAGACCGGTGACATGGACGACATCGAGCGCTTGCTGGCCGAGCATGCCGATGAACTCGCCGCGGTGATCATCGAACCGATCGTGCAGGGCGCCGGTGGCATGTGGTTCTACTCGGCCGCATACCTGGCGCGGCTGGCCACGCTTTGCGAACGGCACGACGTGTTGCTGATCCTGGACGAAATCGCGACCGGTTTCGGGCGCAGCGGCCGGATGTTTGCGTGCGAGCATGCCGGCATCGAACCCGACATCCTGTGCATCGGCAAGGCACTCACCGGCGGCTACATGACGCTGGCCGCAACGCTGGCAAGTCACCGGGTGGCGCAGGGTATCTCCGCGGACGGCGGTGTGTTGATGCATGGCCCGACATTCATGGGTAACCCGTTAGCGTGTGCCGTCGCCAATCGAAGTATTGCTCTGCTACTGGAGCGCGACTGGCAGGCCGAGGTCGCGAGCATCGAAGCGCAGCTGCGCGCAGAGCTGGCGACTTATGCCGATCACCCCGCCGTGGCTGACGTGCGGGTACTGGGCGCCATTGGCGTCGTCGAATTGCACGACGAAGTCGACGTGGCCGAGCTGCAGCGGCGTTTCGTGGCTGCTGGTGTGTGGATCCGCCCGTTCGGCAAGCTCGTCTACCTGATGCCGCCTTACATCATCGACCCGGATGACCTGTCGGCGTTAACCGGCGCGATCGACCTCGCGCTGTAAGTGGGACATTCTGCAATTTCACCTGGTGGAATTGCAGAATGTCCCCTAAAGGATGCGGCGCCAGGCCGCGAGCTTTTCCTCGAAATTCAGCGCCGCCATCGCCGGGCTCGTCGATGGCAGGCGCTCGTGACTGAGATACGGCGCGATCATCTGCACGTCGGGCAAGACACGGCGGCGATAGACCTGCGCGGCCAGACTGCCGTTGAAGAATACACGGCGGATACTGCGGTGCCGGCGGAAGAACGACACGAAGTCATTCGTTTTCGCGCTGCGGAGATCAATTGACGAGTCCAGGCTGCCGTCGCGTGCGCATTCCGCGAGCACGTCCCAGATCGCCACCCCCTGCGACTTCACGATACGCAGGCGCTCGTTGTATTTCAGGTCCGGACCGGCGCCGAAAAGTTCGCCCATGATGCGCCAGAACGCATTGCGCGGCAGGCCGTAGTACTGGCCCACCTCCAGTGAGGCCTCGCTGGGCATGGAGCCGAGTATCAATACGCGTGGTTGTCGGCCGACCACCGGCGCGAAGCCCGCGATGCGTGTCACGACCTATTCGTAGCGCAGCGCGTCGATCGGGTTCAGGTTCGCGGCTTTGCGGGCGGGCCAGATACCAAAGAACAGGCCCACGCCGGCGCTGAATGCGAACGCGATGGCAATAGCGGTTGGCGACACGATCGTTTGCCAGCCGGCCAGGTTCGCAATCGCCGTGGAGATACCCGCGCCCAGCAGGATGCCGATCGTGCCCCCCAATAGACACAGGATCAGCGCCTCGACCAGGAACTGCATCAGGATATTCAGTCGCGTCGCGCCGAGCGCTTTGCGAATGCCGACTTCGCGGGTGCGTTCCGTGACGGTCACCAGCATGATGTTCATGATGCCGATGCCACC
>JASJBD010000005.1 GCA_030066665.1 Gammaproteobacteria bacterium | reverse complement strand
GTGGCGCTGGTGGGCTCATCCGGCGCCGGCAAAACCACGCTGCTGTCGCTGCTGGCCGGCCTGGACCGGCCGACCCATGGCCCCGCAGCAATGCCCGGCCATCCTCATCCATGGCCGTGAGGTCTTCACCGCAGAGCCAGACGTGGCCATGGGTCGGCCGGTCCAGGCCGGCCAGCAGCGACAGCAGCGTGGTTTTGCCGGCGCCGGATGAGCCCACCAGCGCCACCGCTTCACCGGCCTCGATCGCCAGATTCACGCCTTCGAGAATGGTCAGGCTACCCTCCGGACTGCTAACCTCCCGGCCGAGTCCCTCGGTGCGGAGCACGATGTCTGCATTACGTAAATCCTGGTTCATACAGTATCTATTCGTCCTGCTGCTGTGGCTGGTTGCGGCCTGCTCGCCGGCAGCCGCACCAGACCGCACGATCCTCGTGGTCGGCGACAGCCTGAGCGCGGGATTCGGCGTGCCGCTGGAACAGGGCTGGGTAGCGCTGCTGCGGGAGCGACTGGCCGACGAAGGTTACGGATATCGGGTGGTCAATGCCAGCATCAGCGGTGATACGACCAGTGGCGGGCTCCGGCGGCTGCCTCGGGCCCTGGAGCAGCATCGGCCCGCGATCGTCATCATCGAGCTCGGCGGCAATGATGGCCTGCGCGGCACTCCCGTGATGGTGATTCGCAGCAACCTCAAGCAGATGATCGACATCAGCCGGGCACAGGATGCACAGATCGTGCTGGCCGGCATGCAGATGCCGCCGAACTACGGCGCGTCCTACACCGAGGCTTTCGCCGACGTCTACGCGGATCTCGCGGCAGACTACGACGCCGCGTTGATCCCGTTCTTCATGGATGGCGTGGCGCTGAACGCAGACCTGATGCAGCCAGACGGCATCCATCCCAATGCTGCCGGTCAGCCGGTGCTGCTCGAAAATGCCTGGGCAGCACTCGAACCCCTGCTATAGGGGTCAGCGAACTTACCCTGACCCCAGGGTGGCGGCGATGGAGGCCTGAATGGATTCGGCCGCTGCGCGGGGATCCGCCGCATCCCGAATCGGGCGACCGACCACGATGTAATCGGCACCATCGCTGAACGCCTGTTCGGGCGTCACAATTCGCTTCTGATCGTCAGCCGGTCGGTTATCCACCGGCCGGATGCCGGGCGTGACGACCAGCAGGCGCCGGTCGATCGCGGCACGCATTGCCGGCAGTTCCAGCCCCGAGGCCACGACGCCGTCGCAACCTGCCTCCAAGGCCCGACGCGCGCGCGACAGCACCAGCGCGCCGACATCACAGTCGAAACCGAGATCGTCCAGGTCACCGCGATCCAGACTGGTCAGCACCGTGACGCCAAGAATCTTCAGGTCGCCCTTGTTCGCAGCGGCTGCTTCCATGATCCCCTGATTGCCATGCACCGTCGCGAACGTCACGCCGCGGCTGGCCAGTCGCGCCACCGCACGGCCCACCGTGGCCGGCACGTCGAAAAATTTCAGGTCGACAAAGACTTTCTTGTCCCGCTCCAGCAGCCAGTCGATCAACCCGAAATATCCGCCCGCCATCATCAGCTCCAGGCCGACCTTGTAGAAACCCACGGCCGGGCCGAGCCGCTCGACCAGATCGCGCGCGCGGTCGGGTTCGGGGACATCCAGCGCGAAGATCAGGCGGTCGGCATTGCGAATCGTGTCAGTCATGTTGTGCTCTCGGTAACTGAACCTGCGTGTCGATATCGGGCGTGGCGCCAACCAGGCGCTCGTGTGCGGCCAGCGCATAACGATCGGTCATTCCGGCAACATAGTCGGCCACGGCACGCGCCCGGCCCGCGTCTCCCTGGGTTTCGGCCCAATCCATGGCGCGCGCGGCATGATCCCGCGGCATGGCGTGCGGATCGTTCATATAGCTGTCGAACAGTGACGTGACCACACCCTCGGCCCGGTCGCTCATCTCCAGCACACGCTCGTGGCGATAGAGGCTCTTGTACAGAAATCTTTTGAGATTCTTGTGGCGGTTCGCAGTCACCCGCCCGAAGCGAATCAGTGGTCGCGGGTGCCGCCGCACTGCCTCGATGTCGGACGGTCGCGCCTTTTCCAGGGCCGCTTCGCTGTGTTCGACGAGATCGCTGACAACCTCATCGATCATGCCGCGCACGATTTCGTGAATCAGCGCCCGGCGCGATATATCGGGACTCGCCTCGAGTACGGCCTCGTGTCGTTCACGGAAAATCTCGACGCTGTCGAGCTCCTCCTGAGTCAGCAGGCCGGCGCGCAGTCCGTCGTCGACGTCGTGATTGTTGTACGCAATTTCATCCGCAAGGTTCGCGAGCTGGGCCTCCAGGCCGGGCTGGCGACGTTTGAGAAAGCGCTCACCCAGTTCGCCCAGCTCGCGGGCATGCCGCTTGGAGCAGTGCTTCAAAATGCCCTCGCGGGTCTCGTAACTAAGGTTCAAGCCCGGGAATCCCGCGTATTTGTCTTCCAGCTCATCGACCACGCGCAAGGACTGCAGGTTGTGCTCGAAACCGCCCCAGGGCTTCATGCAGGCATTCAGGGCATCCTGCCCGGCATGGCCAAACGGCGTGTGGCCGAGATCGTGCGCCAGGCAGATTGCCTCCACGAGGTGCTCGTTCAATCCCAGGCGATGGGCAACGGTGCGCGCAATCTGCGCGACTTCGAGGGAGTGCGTCAGCCGCGTACGGTAGTGGTCGCCTTCGTGATTGACGAACACCTGGGTCTTGTAGACCAGGCGACGGAAGGCCGTGGAGTGCACGATGCGATCGCGGTCCCGCTGGTATTCACCGCGGTAGGGGTGCGACTCCTCCCGGTGCAGTCGCCCGCGGCTCAGTGTTTCCCACGCCGCCCACGGCGCGAGACCTTCATCGGGACTGACGCGCTGCGCTTTCACCTGCCGCGCCTCAAACCTCGGCCATGAAAGTGCCGCGCAGTTCTTCCAGCAACTCGTGCGGCGGATAGTCGGCCGTGACAACAGCCTCGCCGATGGACTTCAGCAACACCAGGCGAATCTGGCCGGCCAGCACTTTTTTATCCAGGCTCATCGCGGCGAAGAATTCGCGCGGATCGACCTGCGGCGGTCGGATTGGCAGTTGCAGTCGCTGCAACAGGTGTTCGATGCGCTCGGAGCTGCCCGCCTGCAACCAGCCAATTCGCTCCGAGAAGCGGGCCGCCATGCACATGCCGGCGGCGATCGCCTCACCGTGCAACCATTTGCCGTAGCCGGCGCAACGTTCGATGGCGTGCCCGAAGGTATGACCGAAATTCAATAACGCACGCTGACCCTGCTCGCGTTCGTCGGCAGCCACGATCGCGGCCTTGGTTTCACAGGAGCGGCGTATCGCGTGATGCAGGCTCGCGGTGTCCCGCTGCAACAGCGAGGCGGCCTGTTGTTCGAGCCAGGCGAAGAAATCCTGGTCATCGATCAGGCCGTATTTCACGACTTCCGCGAGGCCGGCTGACAGTTCACGGTCCGGCAACGTCCGCAGCGTGTCTGTGTCGGTGAGTACACAGGCCGGTTGATGAAACGCGCCGATCAGGTTCTTGCCGCCGGGATGATTCACGCCCGTCTTGCCGCCGACCGCGGAATCGACCTGGGCCAGCAACGTTGTCGGTACCTGGATGAACCGGACCCCGCGTTGGTAGATTGCCGCAGCGAAGCCCCCGATATCGCCGCTGACGCCGCCTCCGAGGCTCACCACCGTGCAGTCGCGACCGAACTTGCTGTCGACGAGCTTGTCCAGCACCGTCTGCAGCGTGGCCATTGTCTTGTTGGCCTCGCCGTCCGGCAATTCCACCGTTTCGATATTCCGGCCGCCGAGCACGGTCTTCAGCGGCTCCAGGTAGATCGGCCCGACGGCATCATTGGTCACGATCAGGACATCGCTGCCGGGGATATACGGATCCAGCGCACCCGGCCGTCCCAGCAGCCCGCTACCGATCAGGATCGGGTAGCTACGCTCGGCGAGATTGACAGTCAGGGTGATCATGGCGGTATCGGGCAATCGGGGAACGGACGATACGGCATATCGCCGGCCGACACCATTTAGCACGCGGGCTGCCGGGTGGGAATATTTGGATCCGAGACCGTCGCCCGCGTCGCTCCCGGCCATCCATGGCCTGTCGCGACACTCGTGCGTCCTTGCACAGCGCAGGGATGGCGGGCGCGAGCCTACACGAACGTATTCACGGCGTGTCTCGGATCCAAATATCGCCGGCCGGCAGCCCGCCCGAAGCTGGAGTCAACTTGCGAGTTCCAGTTTCTCCCGGATCTCCCGCGCCACGGATGCGACCGAGCGGCCGTCCGTCTCGATGACCAGGTCCGCTATTTCACGGTACAGCGGATCGCGTTGCGCCATCAGCTCTTCCAGCACGGCTCGCCGGTTGCCCTGGTTGAGTAACGGGCGCTTGTTTCCGCGGGTGCGCTTCAGCTGCTGTGGCACAGTGGTGTGCAGGTAGATCACGGTACCGCTCGCGGCCAGGGCCCGGCGATTTGCCGGCGTGGTCACGGCGCCGCCGCCGGTGGCGAGCACCAGACCCCGCCGGGTAGCCAGCTCGGTAAGCACCGCGTGCTCCCGTTTGCGAAAGCCGGCTTCGCCTTCCTTTTCGAAGATATAGGCGATATCGACCCCGGTACGATCCTCGATAATCTCGTCGCTATCGACAAACTCCTGCGCCAGGTCACGAGCCAGCCGCCGACCCACGGCAGTCTTCCCGGAACCCATCGGGCCGACCAGAATCAGATTTGGCGCAGACATGCTGGGTTGTTGACCGTCATGAATCCGGCAAGTTTAGCGGAGGCCCAAAAAAGAAGCCGGCGCGAGGCCGGCTTCCATTAATCCACGAAACCTCGCGGTTAGAGCGGATTCGTGCAGACGTTCGCCTGACCGAACGGGCTGAACTGACCGGCCGGATTCGAGGTTTCATCGTCCAGGTCGAGCGCGAGCGCCGACAGCGTGAACCGCCGGGTCTCGTCGAACTCGGTGCCGAACACGTTCAGCAGTCCCTTGATCTCGACGTCCACCCACAGGTTGTCACCCTGCGGATAGATCACGCAGACCCGGGCAATGCCGGTGGCGTCGGTCTGCACCAGCGTGGTCGGCCCGCCGAGCGCACTGATGGAGCCGCAGGCATCGGCCGGCGCGGTCGGCGCCAACGCGGCCAACGTGGCGCGGTTACCCGCTTCCAGGCTGCCGTTCGTGTTCGTGTCTTCGGCGGGGTCCAGGAAACCGTCCCGGTTCATGTCCTCATCCATGCAGGTGGCCGCGTAGCCGCAGTTAATGCCATCGACGGACGGACACCAGTCCAGATCGCCGGTGCCGTCATCGACAAGCTGCATCCGGCCCTTGTGATAGAAAACCGAGCGGATCGACGCCTGGATGATCTGGTTCTGCACCAGTGCCGGTGCGGTCCCGGACGTATCGGTCGCAATGATCGCCCACTCCTCGGAGTACAGCGACGGCGTCGGTTCGAACAACTCGTCACCGGTGCCGATCGATAGATCAATCGCGGCACCGACCACCGTCAGCCCGACCATGTTCTCCACGGCCGGTATCAGCGGCGGGTTTTCCAGCACGAAGGCGCGCACGATGACACCGCCGGACGCGCTCGGCACCGTGCCGGCGGTGTACGCCGACTGCGCCTGGCCGTTGCTGTCGGTCAGGGCCGCGCCAATGGTCAGGAAACCACCGGTGCTGTCCTGGTCGATCACGAACACCACGGTCTTGTTCTTGACCAGGTTCGGGATCGCGTTGTCGTCGCGCACGGTCGCCGTCAACGTCGAGTTTTGGCCGACTGTCACGGTCAACGGGCTGGCCTGCAGATCGATCGAATCCGCAACCGTGGCGATTAACTCCGCGGTCACGTTAGTGGTCGTGCCACCCGGATTGGTCGCGGTGATGGTCACCGGACCGGCAGAGGTCGTGCCGGTGAGCTGTACCGTGGCGCGTCCGGTCCCATCGGTGACCCCCGTCGCCGGAATGGTGCCGCGGGTTGCGGTGAAGATAATCGTCTGGCCAACCTGCGGCACGCCGCCCTGGATCCAGAGCACGGTCACGTTGTGCGCCACTCCCAGATCGAGTTCTTCCGCCGCCAATGGCGTCTCGATCGTGAAGATGTCGTTCGATACCGCGACCGGCAAATTCGCTGTCAGGCCCAGCGCCTGGGCCGTAATCGTGTCGCCGCCCGGCATGGTCGCAGTCAGGTTGAACTGCGCATCGCCGCCGTCGGCCGGCGTCACTACGGAGGCCGGCAGCGCATTGCCGTTCGCCGAGCTCAGCGTGATGGTCCGGTTCGCAATACCGTTCAGCAGGGAATCCCGGAGCTGTAACGTATAGACGCCCATGTCATTCAACGCCAGCGCCGGCGGGCCGAGGATCGTGAGCGTGGTCCCCACAACCTGCACGTTGACCGTCTGTGTGATCGCGCCTGCAGTCACTGTGACAGTAATCGTCCGGTTGGTCGGATCCGTGCCGTTACTCAGTTGCGCGATCGCGAGGCCGGCGTCGTTGGTCGTGCCTTCGGTCGACGCAAACTGGCCCGAGCTGGCTTGCCAGCCGATCGGCACATTCTCGATCACGACATTGCCGGCATCGCGCACCAGCGCCGTGATCTGCACGGTCGTCGAACCGTCCGCAGCCGAGTTCAGCGTATTGGACGCGGCCGTCAGCTCAACCGTTGCAACGCCACTCGCGGCACCTCCGGCTGCGGGTGGGCTGGTAATCGTGTTGCCACCACCGCCGCCGCAGGCTGACAGAACCAGCGCGGCCACCGCGACCCCAAAAGAAAGCAGGCGTTTCATAACTAATCCTCTACCGCGATCCTGCGGACTGGTACTCCATTAATAAATGCTCGAGCCTTCTTTTAGTATTTTCGGCGTCACAAAAATGAGTAGTTCCGTTTTGTCCGTCTGGACACTGGTGGAGCGGAACAACAGGCCGAGACCGGGCAGATCGCCGAGGTACGGCACCTTTGTGTAAACCTCGTTCTGCTCGGTTTCGTAGATGCCGCCCAGCACCACCGTCTGGCCGTTGTTGACCAGCACCTGGGTTTCCACGGAACGCGTATCGATACTCGGTACCTGGCCACCGCGCTCGGTCGTCACGACTTCACCGACACTGTCCTTGGTCACGCGCAGATCCATGATGATCCGGTCATCCGGAGTGATCTGCGGCGTTACCGTGAGGCTCAGCACGGCCTCTTTGAACTGCGTCGTGGTCGCGCCGCTGGAGGCAGCTTCCTGGTACGGGATCTCCACACCCTGCTTGATGTTGGCTTCCTTCTGGTTTGCCGTGATGACACGCGGCGAGGAAATCACTTCACCACGTCCTTCGGCCTGCAAGGCCGACAGTTCGAGATCGACGAGGTAATCGTCGCCGAGAATCGCCACGGCCAGCTGGCCCGCGGGGCTCGCGACCGGCAGGTTCACGTTGAAGCGATCATCCAGGTTCGGAACTGTGACCGGGAACGGCGATCCCGTGCCATTGAGATTGTCAATACCGGACCCGACCACGGTGTCGTTACCTTCGGCCGAACCGGTCGTCGAAATCAGGCCGCTGCTACCGTTGCTCTTGACGTAGGTCGCGCCCCAGCGAATGCCCAGGTCGCGGCTGAAGTTGTCCCGCACGATCACGATGCGCGACTCGATCAGTACCTGGCGTACCGGGATGTCGAGCGTGCTGACCAGGCGACGAATGTCTTCGATGCGGTCGGCCGTGTCCTGCAGCAGCAGCGTGTTCGTCCGCTCGTCGATGCCAACCGAGCCGCGTTCCGACAACAGCGGATTGCCACCGGCGCCGGAAATCAGATCGGCCAGGTCGGCCGCCTTGGCGTAGTTGACCTGCAGGTACTCAGAGAACAGCGGCTCCAGTGTCTTGATTTCCTCGCGAGCCTCGAGGTCGGCCAGCTCACGTGCCGAGATTTCATCGGCCGGCGCCACAATAATGACGTTGCCGTTTTCGCGCATGTCGAGCCCGCGGGCCGCCAGCACGATGTCCAGCGCCTGATCCCAGGGCACGTTCTGCAGGCGCAGCGTTACGTTGCCCTGCACGGTATCGGATACAACAATGTTGCGACCGCTGACGTCGGCCAGCAATTGCAGGACTGCACGCGTTTCGATGTCCTGGAAGTTCAGCGTCAGCCGCTCGCCAGTGTATTCACGATCGGGGCTGAACAAGGTCGGCTTGTCGAGACCTTTCTTCTCGGCGACTGGCTGCACTTCGAGAGTGAACACGTCGTCGGACTGATAGGCGAGTTCCTCGAACCGGCCACTGGCAGCAACCACGACGCGGGCATCACTGCCGACGCGCAGCACGTCGATCGTATTAACGGGGGTTGCGAAGTCGATGACGTCGAGGCGGCGGGTCTGTTCATCGGTCACGCTGGTGCCGGCGAAGTTCAGCACGATACGGCTACCTTCCTGGCGCACGTCGACTGCGGTGCCCGGGTCAGTGAGCTTCACGATGACGCGACCGGCGCCGGTCTCGGAGCGACGGAAATCCACGGTTTCGATGGCGCGCGGTCCGGCCGGGGCCATCGAGCTGCCTGCCATGACCGGCGCGGAGGCCTGGAATGTCGGCCGGTCCGTACTGTCGTCGGTCAGCGCATCGAGCGTGATCACCACCGCGTTGCCGTCGACCCGTGTCGTATACGGCACCATCTGATCGAGGTTCAGCACGACCCGCGTGCGTCCACCGGCCTCAGCCGCCAGCACGGTATCGAGCACGCCAATGCCAACGTCTTTCCGGCGGGACGACAGGCCAAGGCCCGTATCCTGCAGGTCCAGGGCGATGCGCGCGGGGTTTTCGATCGTAAAAGCCAGCGGGGCCGCCGCGGGCTCCGCCATGATCAGGCGCAATTCAATGCGGTTGCCGGGCAACGCCTGGACCTGAACATCCTGCAGGCTGTTCCCTGGGTCCTGGGCCATGGCAGCGCCGGCACCGAGCATACAAAGCGCCACGCTGACCAGAAGGCCTGGCAACGCGCCACCGAAGGACCGGACCGCGAAACGCGCCTGATTCGGCCTGACTATAGTCATTTCAAGTACTCCCACTCTCTCCCCATGGTGACGCTGCGTGTCAGTCCCGCCACCCGTCAGTCCAGGCTGATTGCCGCGGACCGTTTGAAGAAACCACCAATTCCATCTGGAACAAGCTCGTCTATTCCAATTTCAGACTCCGACACGCTGGTTACACGGCCGTCGTTCTGTCCCACGTAATTTCCCGGCAGGACCCGGTGCACCAGGCCATCCTGGGTCTGCACCAAACCGTAGGTGCGACCCTCGCGATTCAAGGTGCCGACCATCTCCAGCGTATCCAGCGGAAACTGTTCGAGGTATTCCTTCGGCCGGTCCGCGATCGGCCGCGGCCCCGACGGCGCGGCGCGCTGCGGCCCCGCATCCGCCACGAATGGCGAACGTAATGTTTCGGCTTCGTACGTAAACGTCTCGTAGGGCTTGATCTGCGGCAATGGCTCGATCCGACCACCCGGGCGTGACTTCACCTCGTCGATGTACGCAAGCAGGTCGTCCATGTCACCACCGCATCCCGCGAGCGTCAGTGCGACGACTGACAAGACCAGGAATTGGCTGAATTGCTTGAACATCATCATTGCCTTTAACCCGTTCCGGCCGCCGCCGCTTCCGCTTCGGCATCTTCGTCGAGATACCGGTAGGTCTTGGCCGTCACGTTCAGAATCAGGCTGTCGGGACCGGCATCTTCCTGGGCCACCGGTGCAATCTCGATGTCATGCAGGGTGACAATTCGTGGCAGCGCCGCGATATCGCTAACGAACTGGCCAAACTCATGGTAGGAACCGCGCAGGCGGATCTTGATCGGCTTCTCGGCATAGAAGTCGCGGCGCAGTTCTTCCAGCGGCTGGAACAGCTCCTCCTGCAAACCGGCGGCCAGACCTGTCTGCGAAATATCCACCAGCAGATTGGGGATTTCGGTCTTGCCGGGAAGCTGCCGCAACATGGTGCCGAAGGAACTCTCGATTTCGTCGAGCTGTTCCCGATAGGCATCGAAGTTGGCGGCCTTGCGCTGCTTCTGCTCGAAAGAATCGCGCAGATCCTTTTCTTCCCGTTGTGCTTTTTCCAGCCGCGGCATCTGTTCCTTGTAAACAAGAAAGTAAAAGCCGGCACCGCTGGCTACGACAAAAAACAGCGCAACGAACATGACATGGAAAAGCTGCGGCCAGCGGCCGATGTCATTGAAATCGAGATTGCGAAGCTCGTCGAGGAAGTTCATTCCGATTCCTCCTCTTCTGCATCCGCATTCGGCGACGTCTGGCGGGCGAACACTGTGAACTCGCTCGCCTTGCCAAGCTCGCCGCGGCGACTGCTCTTGACCTCGACAACTTCGAGATCCGGATTGCCAACCCAGTCCGACTTGTCGATGTTACGCATCAGGGCCGATACGCGCGTATTGGATTCCGCGGAGCCCACGATTTCCAGGCGCTGGCCCGTCTGTTTGACCTCGGTCAGAAAGACACCATCCGGCAGCGTACGCACCAGCTCGTCGAACACGTGCACGATGCCGGGCCGGCTGCGCTGCAATTGCTCGATGATTTGCATGCGGGCCAGCAGGCGTTCCTTCTTTTCCTCGAGATCGATAATTTCCTCGATGCGCTTGTCGAGCATCGCGATCTCTTTCTTCAGCACGTTGTTGCGATCACGTTGATGATCGATCACATTGCTGAACGCGAAATAGCCGAGGAGCAGCAGGATGCCGGCCGCGACGGCCGCACCACCCAGTGCCGCATAGAACTGATTGCGGCGCTGATTTCGCAGCTCATCACGCCATGGCAGAAGATTAATGCGAGGCATATCAGTCGAAACTCCGTAGCGCGAGTCCGCAGGCCGTCAGCAACGCGGTCGCATCCTTGCGCACGCCTTGAGACTTGGCCTTCGACGAGATCTTCATGTGCCCGAGGGGATCACCAATTTCCGTCGGGATACCCACCTTGCTCGAAATAACGTCAGCGACGCCGGGGATATTGGCGCAACCGCCACAGACCAGGATCTGGTCGGGCTGCTCGCGGCCACCGCCGGACGCCAGGAAAAACTGCAGTGACCGACTCACCTGCTGAGTCATGTCGTCGATGAACGGATCCAGCACTTCCGGCTGGTAGTTGCTGGGCAGACCGCCTTCTTTCTTCGCCCGCCCCGCATCTTCGAGACTCAGCCCGTAGGTCCGCATGATTTCTTCGGTGAGCTGCTGACCACCGAACGAAAAGTCGCGGGTGTAGATCACGCGCATGTCCTGCAGCACGCTGAAAGTCGTGTTGCTGGCGCCGAAATCGACGACGGCGATCAGGTGATCCATACCGCCGTCCGGCATCTGGTGTGCCAACAGCAGACAGGCGTTTTCGAGTGCAAATGCTTCGACATCCACGACCCGCGCGGTGAGGCCGGCGGCTTCGACCGCGGCGCGGCGCTGATCAACGTTGTCCGTGCGCGTCGCAACGAGCAGGACATCGTTCATGTCCGGATCGTTCGCCGAAGGTCCGAGCACCTCGAAATCGAAGCTGACTTCCTCCATCGGGAACGGGATGTACTGGTCGGCCTGGATTTCGACCTGACCTTCCAGCTCGTTCGCACCGAGGGTGCGCGGCATCTGGATAACCTTGGTAATGGCGGCATCACCGCTGATGGCGATGGCCACCTCGTCCGTCGCCGAGCCAGCGCGTTTCACAGCCCGGCGAATCGCCTCGCCGACTGCATCCGAGTCGACGATGGTTTTCTCATTGATCGAATTCGGCGGCGTTGGCTCCGCCGCGTAGCATTCGGCACGAAAGGACTTGCCACTCTGTCCCAGCTCAATGAGCTTGATGGACGAAGTGGTTATGTCAAGTCCGATCAGCGACTTGGAACGTGACCCGAATAGCACGTGTTTTCCCTTCTAAGTCCGCAGCTTGCGAAAAGATTGTCGCCCGACATATAAACAACCCAATTTAACTATATATCGGCGCCCGTTAAAAGTACTGTGGATTGCGTCCCACTTTTGAAGGCGCAATCGCCCGCAAAGCCACTCGATACGGGAAACTCAAGCGTGGCGCTGGCGCGACAGTCGGTATTGTTGCTGGAGAATCGCCCCGGAACAGGCCGGATCTACTGGCAGCCGGCGGACCCCGTCCCTGCTGGCTGGCAGCCCCGCTGTCCTAGGATTCAGCCCCAAATGCAACGTACTCCCTACACGTCGCGGCCCTGGAGTCCCTTAGACCGGTGGCTTTGCGCCCCCATCTTTCAATGGGTTTGCCCAAAAACCGCCGCCAATATGCATAATCACCCTACCCAAGGCAAGGGAATGTCTTCGCTTTTTCCATGAGTCTCTGGATACGCATTCTGGCGGTCTTCATCGGGTTGGCCGCAACCATTGCACTAGGCCTGGTCGCCGCCGTGACCGGGGCCTGGTACTACTTCAAACCTGGGCTGCCATCGGCCGAGACGCTGCGGGACGTGCAACTGCAAACCCCGCTGCGTATCTACACCCGTGACGGCCGGTTGATGGACCAGATCGGGGAAAAACGCCGCACCCCGGTCGAATACCCGGATATCCCGCCGGTCATCATCAATGCCTTCCTCGCTGCGGAAGACGATCGCTTCTTCGAGCACCCCGGATTCGATTACCAGGGCATCACCCGGGCCGCGCTGAATCTCATGATGACCGGGTCGCGCAGCCAGGGCGGCAGCACCATTACGCAACAACTGGCGCGCGTGTATTTCCTGACCCGCGAACGCACGTTTGTTCGCAAGGCCAAGGAACTGTTACTGGCAATGCAGATCGAGCAGGAGTTCTCCAAGGAAGAGATACTGACGCTGTATCTGAACAAGATCTTTCTCGGCCAGCGCGCTTACGGAATCGTCGCCGCGGCGGAGGTGTATTTCGGCAAGCCCTTGATCGATCTCACGGTTGCCGAAGCCGCCACTATCGCCGGTATTCCCAAAGCCCCCTCCAAATTGAACCCGGTGTCCAATGTCAGCCGCGCAACCGAACGCCGGGCGTATGTGTTGCGCCGGATGCTCGAGCTCGATTTCATCGACCCGCCGAATTACGAACTGGCAGTGGGGACACCGGTGGTCTCGCGCCTGCACGGTCCGCGGGTCGCATTGCGCGCGCCCTGGGTGTCAGAGATGGTGCGCGCCGAAATGGTCGATCGATTCGGCCTGTCGGCCTACACCGATGGTTACGCCGTCGTGACGACTATTGACAGCCGCCTGCAGCGCGCTGCTGACGAGGCGACCCGCACGGCCTTGCTGGAGTACGACCGGCGGCACGGCTATCGGGGCCCGATCGCGCGCGACTTGTTGACCGATCTCGAGACGGGAGAAGGCGTCGAGTTATCCGGCGACGAACTCAATGCCCTGCTCGCACCCTATCCCGCCTATCGGGATCTCCACCTGGCCGTGGTGCTGACCGTCGCCGACGATGACTCCGCGCTGGTGTATGTGCGCGACCATGGCCTCGCGACCGTGCCGTGGGACGGGCTGCGCTGGAGTCCGTACGTCAACGACAACATTATTGGCGACCCGCCCAAATCTGCAGCCAATGTCGTCAGCCCCGGAGATCTGATTCATTTGCTCTACACGGCTGACGAGGGCTGGTTGCTGGCCCAGTTGCCTGAGGTGCAGGGCGCGATGGTCGCACTGGATCCGCAGGACGGCGCCATCCTGGCGCTAACCGGTGGATTCGATTTTTCGGCCAGCAAGTTCAACCGCGCGGTGCAGAGCCGGCGCCAGCCAGGCTCGTCGTTCAAACCATTCATTTATTCGGCCGCGCTGGACAACGGCTTTACACCGGCGACCCTGGTGAACGATGCGCCGGTCGTGTTCGATGACGAGAACCTGGAAGATACCTGGCGACCGGAGAACTACTCGGGACGCTTCAATGGTCCGACGCGGTTACGCGAAGCGCTGGTTCGCTCGCTGAACCTGGTTTCTGTTCGCGTTCTGCTGGGCACGGGTCTGGGCGCCGCAGTTCGTCATATCGAGGCTTTCGGCTTACCGCAGTCGGCATTGCCACGCGATACCTCGCTGGCGCTCGGCAGTGGGGGTGCCGCGCCGCTCGATGTTGCGGCCGGGTATACCGTGTTCGCGAACGGTGGTTTTCGACCGCAGTCGTACCTGATGGAACGCGTGATTATCGGTGACGGTGAAGAGCTGTACGTCGCCGAGCCAGCGGTAGCCTGCGATGCGTGCGAACCCGACGCGGCCGAACTCGCCGTGCAGCAGGCTCTGGCGGCCCGCGATGCGGCCGATCCCGGCACGACCCAGCCACGGCCGGTCACGATTGTGACTGAACAACCCGTGGCCGCGACCAGTGAGGTGCCAGAGTATGCCAACGTGGCGCAGATGAGTGCGCACGGCCTCGACTGGCGCCCGACCGTCGCTGAAGCGCCGCGTTTCGTGCGTAACTTTGTCACGCCCGCCGAACGGGTCGTGTCCGCCGAGAACGCCTATTTGATTTACGACATGATGCGGGACGTCATTCGTCGCGGCACGGGACGTCGCGCCCGCGAACTAGGACGCAGCGACATCGCGGGCAAGACCGGCACCTCGAACGATCGCCGCGATGCCTGGTTCAGCGGTTTCAATGGTGATCTCGTGGCCACCGCGTGGGTGGGTTTCGACCAGGAGAGATCTCTCGGCGCCGGCGAGGAAGGCAGTCGCACCGCGTTGCCGATGTGGAAATACTTCATGGCCGATGCGCTTGCGGACGCACCGGACGCGACCATTGACAGACCAGAAGGTATCGTGACCGTGCGGATTGATCCGGAAACAGGACTCGTGGCCCGGTCTGGCTATCAGGGCGCGATATTCGAAATTTTCGAAGCGGGTCATTTGCCGGATGTGCAAACGGAAGAACCGGGGCCGATTTTTTCCGGCACGGATCCCGGCACCGAAGCAGACGAAGAAACCTTGTTCTAAGCCGCAGCCGATACGGAACCCATCAAACGCATGTCACCACCACGCAACGGCAAGCGTCCGGACAACCTGCGCGCCGTCATCGCCGATGAGGCCGCCCGCATCATGCTGGAGCGCGGCCTGGCGGATTATCGAGCAGCCAAAGCCAAAGCGGTCGAGCGACTGGGCCTGGGCAAACAGGCACCATTACCCGGCAACGCGGAAATCGAAGCCGCTCTGGCCGAACGAAACCGCCTCTTTCGCGCGAACAGCCACGAGGATCACCTGCGACACCTGCGCGAGGCTGCCGCAAATATCATGCAGCGCCTGGAATCCTTTCGTCCGCGACTGGTCGGGCCGGTGTTGAGTGGCCACGCGACCGAGCACTCCGGCATCGATTTGCATCTCTTCACGGACACGCCAGAGAGCGTCGCCGCGCGGCTGGACATGCTGGGGCTCCGCCACCGCTCCGTGCAGCTCGGCCATCGCTGGCGCCGGGGCGAAACAGAGCGCCTGCCGGGTTACCGGTTCTTTGCGGATGATATTGAGTGCCTCGCGACGGTGTTTCCGGAGCGACGCCGCGCGCACGCCCCATTGAGTCCTGTCGACGGGCGGCCGATGCGGCGCGCGGACCTGCGCGAGATTCGACTGATGCTCTCTGCGGCGCCCGGCCTCAGCGCTGGCTGATCGGCACGTAGTCGCGCTGTACCGGACCTGAATACAGTTGCCGCGGGCGACCGATACGGCCTTCCGGGTCAATGATCATTTCGCGCCAGTGCGATACCCAGCCCACGGTACGTGCAATGGCGAACATGACAGTGAACATCGAGGTGGGCAGTCCCAGCGCGCGATAAATGATGCCCGAATAGAAATCGACGTTCGGATAGAGCTTCTTCTCAATGAAGTACTCGTCCTTGAGCGCGATCTCCTCCAGCCGCAGCGCCAGATCGAAGAGCGGCGTGTCGGTGCGCCCCAGTTTCGCCAGCACCCGATGGCAGGCCTCACGAATGATCGTCGCGCGCGGATCAAAATTCTTGTACACGCGATGGCCGAAACCCATTAGCCGGAACGGGTCATCACGATCCTTGGCCTTCGCAACGTATTTCTCGATCTGATCCACGCTGCCGATTTCCTGCAGCATGGTCAGGACCGCCTCGTTGGCGCCGCCGTGAGCTGGCCCCCACAGGGCCGCAATACCGGCCGCGATCGCGGAATAGGGGTTCGCGCCGGAGCTGCCGGCCAGACGAACCGTCGACGTGCTGCAGTTCTGCTCGTGATCCGCATGCAGTGTGAACAGCAGGTCGATTGCCTCTGCCGCTACCGGATCAACCTCGTAGTCCTCTGCCGGCACGGCGAAGAACATGTGCAGCAGATTGGCAGCGTAGTTCAGCTCATTGCGCGGGTAGGTGAAGGGCTGCCCGACAGCATGCTTGTAGGCGGCAGCCGCAATCGTCGGGATCTTGGCAATGATCCGGTGCGCGAAAATGTCGCGATGGCGCTGGTCCTGAATATCCGTCGTGTCGTGGTAGAAGGCCGACATCGAGCCGACCACGCCGGCGACCATGGCCATCGGATGGGCGTCGTGATGAAACCCGTTGAACAGCCGCAACATGGTCTCATTGATCATCGTGTGAGTCCGGATGGACTGCTCGAACGCCTCCAGTTCCTCCGCATTGGGCAGTTCGCCGTAGAGGAGCAGGAAAGCGACTTCGATGAAAGAGCTGCGCTGCGCGAGCTGCTCGATCGGGTAGCCCCGGTACATCAGCACGCCTTTACCGCCGTCTATGAACGTGATCTTGCTCTCGCAGCTGGCGGTCGACGCGAAGCCGGGATCGTAGGTAAAGACTCCTTGCTCACCGTACAGCGACCGGATGTCGACGACGTCCGGGCCGACGGTGCCGCTCCTGACCGGCAGCTCCAGTGATTCTCCGGTCTCGCCATTCTGCAAGGAAAACTTTTTGCCACTCATATAGTTCTTATCCGACTCAACCCACAAATAACCCGCGCGCTCTCCGGGGACCGCTGTATACGTCGGCCCTGTCGGCTGACAACGCTTGCCGGGACGATGTCGGCGACGATCCCTCCGCCGCCTGGCCCCGTCGAGAGGACCTCGTATTATAGGTGACGGTGGATAAACGTGCACGGCGCGCCTAATAGCGCGCGCCAAGACACTGATGCAAAAGCTGGTTTTGTCGACGGCGAACCGTCTTCAGCGTCAGCCGGACAACCCGTATTTGCGGCGGAATTTGTCCACGCGACCGGCGGTGTCGACGATTTTTTGCTTGCCCGTGTAGAACGGATGACAGGCCGAACAGACTTCGATGTGCAGTTCCTCACCGAGCGTGGAACGCGTAGTGAACTCGTTGCCGCAGCTGCAGATGACCTTGATCTCTTCGTACTGCGGATGAATCTCGGGTTTCATGGCGCCTGCCGATTGGTGCCGGGCTGGACCGGACTGTGTTTTGAGGGGCGCGAAGCATAGCGGTAAGCCCCGCGGGGATCAATCCTTGCCGTTATCCACAGAACCTGTGGATAACTCTGTGAATACTGCGTCGGCAGACGCGCCAAGGACCTGTCATATAAGAAAAAACTGCAATATGGGCAAGAAATGCTCAATTGCATAAAACACATTTGTTTCAGTCGCTTATCTCACTTTTCAGCAAGCCGGGCTTACCTGAGGCGACATATCTGCATGAAATAAGAAGAAACACTCGCGTCTGTGCATAACACGCGCGGCGGGCCGCGCTCGCGATCAGCCCGGTCAGGCCTGCCGCAGCAACAGGTCGCGCAGTTTTCGCGCCGCCTGACCCCGGTGGCTGCGGGCATTTTTGTCGGCCGCACTCAGTTCGGCGGAGTGCCGGCCTGATTCGGGATCGATGAACAATGGGTCGTAGCCAAAGCCACCGGCACCCCGTGGCTCGGTCGCAATCTGACCGTCCCAGCTCGCGGCGGCAACCAACGGTTCGGCGTCGGCCGATTCCACGAAAACCATGCAACAGCGGAAACGCGCCGTGCGCTTTATCGCCGGAATGCCCGCCATTTCTGCCAGGAGCTTGGCATTGTTGGCGGCGTCGTCGGCCTCCGCGCCGGCGTAGCGGGCCGAGTAGACGCCGGGCTCGCCGTGCAGCGCATCCACTTCGAGTCCCGAATCATCGGCGATGGCTGGCAGACCGCTAATGGCAGCGGCATGTCGCGCTTTCAGAAGCGCGTTTTCGCGAAACGTCGTGCCGGTCTCTGCGACTGGTTCGATGCCGAGCTCACCCTGCGCGACCAGTTCCCAGTCGTTTCCCAGCAGTGCCTGCAGTTCCCGGAGCTTGCCGGCGTTGCCCGTCGCCACGACGACTGCGCGACCGGTCATTGTTGCCGACGCCAGTGATCCAGGGCCTCGTTCTGCACCCGCATGATCTGACGAATGCCGTTTTCCGCGAGATCCATCAGCGCATCGAGTTCGTCGCGCCGGAATGCGTGCCCTTCCGCGGTGCCCTGGACCTCGACGAACGCACCGGCGTCATTCATGACGACGTTCATGTCGGTTTCGGCCGCTGAGTCCTCGGCGTAGTCGAGGTCAAGCACCGGCACGCCCTGATAGATACCGACCGAAACGGCGGCGATTTGCCCATGCAGCGGATCGGCCACCCAGTTACCGCGCCAGTTTACCACCGCCTGCGTCAGTGCGACGAACGCACCGGAAATGGCCGCCGTGCGCGTGCCGCCATCCGCTTGTAACACATCGCAATCGAGCGTGATGGTGTGCTCACCCAGCGCCTGGAGGTTGGTCATCGCACGCAGCGACCGTCCGATCAATCGCTGAATTTCGAGCGTGCGGCCACTCTGTTTACCGGCACTCGCCTCGCGGCGCATACGTGAGTGCGTGGACCGCGGCAGCATGCCGTATTCGGCCGTCACCCAGCCCTGTTCACGGCCGCGCAGAAACGGGGGCACGCCGGATTCTATGCTGGCGGTGCAGAGCACGCGGGTTCCGCCGAATTCGGCCAGTACCGAACCTTCCGCATTGCGGGTGAAATCCGGCACGAATGCCAGATCGCGCATTTCGCCCGGAGCCCGGCCGCTCGGTCGGCTAACGCTCATTGCTCGGTGCCGACCCGCAGGGCGACCGCCGATGTATTGTCCGCGTAGGGTTCACAGGCAGACACCGCCAGATCACCCAGATTCTTCAGCCCCTTGTCCAGTGACAGGTCCGGCGTTAGCGAACCGGCGATTTCGTCGTCCCCAAGTCCGGACCACAAACCGTCCGTGCAGGCGAGCAGCACGTCGCCTGGCTGCAGGCGCTTCTGTCCGGTGATTGTCATGAACGGCAGGCGCACATCACCGCCGAGACAGCACTCGACGAAATTTCGCATGGGATGATCGGGGATCTCGTCCTCGGTGATGAGACCCTCCTGCAACAACAACTCCACGTGGCTGTGATCGCGGGTTCGATCGCCCACGCTGGTGCCCCGCAACAGATAGATTCTGCTGTCGCCAACATGGGCCCAGTACGCCGCGCCATCCTGTACCAGACTTACCGCACAGGTGGCTCGCGGCCGGGCCTCCATGGAGAGCTCGATACCGAGCGACACCAGGTTCGTGTGCGCCTGTCCGATCGCCTGATGCAAAAACCCCTGCGGGTCGAACACTGGGCGAGCTACTTTCGCGAACGCCTGCGCAATGGTCGTGGCTGCAACCTCGGCGGCCTTGGCGCCGTCCGCGTGGCCGCCCATGCCGTCGATCACGATCATCAGCGTGGCTGACTCGCTCGATTTGATCAGCACCCGGTCCTGATTCTCGGTCCGGTCGCCCAACAGGCTTATTTCTGCGGTTTCAAACTGCAAGGGGCATCCCCGGCGGCGTTAACCCTGCATCCGGTACAGCTGGGGTTTCTATCTCTAAGGAAATCTGCCGGCCCGGCTACTACAATAGCGCGGCAGCAGAGTTTACGGACCCTGTCGACCACACGCATCCGATTTTGTCACAACTGGGTCACGATCGGCGCCAGCAGTTGGTTAACAGATAAATCACCATGATCCATAGCATGACCGGCTTTGCCAGAGCCGAAACCCAGCACGATCGCGGCCAGCTGCGGTGGGAGCTGCGTTCGGTGAACCACCGCTACCTGGACATGCAGTTCCGCTTGCCCGAGGGGTTCCGATCGCTCGAACCCGAATTCAGGGCGGTTGTTGCTGGCCAGATCAAACGCGGCAAAGTCGACGCGACACTAAATCTGGAGCTGACCCGGGCGGGACCGGCGGAGACCCGCCTGAACCAGGACATGGCGCAACGCGTTATCGCGTACGCCAACTCACTGGGCAAAGAGCTTGGCAGCACCGCGCCGCTGGACCCGCTGGCATTGTTGCGTTGGCCCGGTGTCGTCGAGGAGCAGGAGCCCGACCTCGAGTCGCTGAGCGCCGTGGCGCTCGATGCGCTGCGAGAAAGCGTTATCGACCTGCGCGCCGCACGCGCCCGGGAAGGGGAAAAGATTCACCAACTGCTCGAGGGACGCTGCGCGGAGATCCTGCGGCTGGTCGGCGCGGTGCAAGCACGCCTGCCTGACGTATTGAGCGCCATTCGCGACCGTCTGACGGAGAAGGTCGAGACACTGGCATCGCAAGCCAATCCCGAGCGGCTGGAACAGGAACTGGTGATCCTGGCCCAGAAACTGGACGTCAGCGAGGAACTCGAGCGATTGCAGGCCCACGTCGCGGAGGTGCGCGCGGCACTGTCACAGGATGAGCCGGTGGGGCGGCGGCTGGATTTCCTGATGCAGGAACTGAATCGCGAAGCCAATACCCTGGCCTCGAAGTCAGCGGATGCCGAAACGACCCGGTACGCCGTCGACCTGAAAGTCGTCATCGAACAGATGCGCGAGCAGGTCCAGAATGTCGAGTAGCCTCGCTGACGCCACCCGATCGGACTCGGGAACCAATTAGCCTTGCACAGGACCGGCAAATTATTCGTCATCTCGGCGCCATCCGGCGCCGGCAAGACGACGCTGGTCAAGCGCCTCGTCGACTTACAGCCGGATCTGAAGTTCTCCATTTCGTATACGACCCGCGCGGCCCGGGACCGCGAGGTTTCCGGACACGATTACTTTTTCGTGTCGCCCGGAGAATTCGCGCGCATGCGGGAAGCTGGCGAGTTCCTCGAATATGCCAACGTGTTTGGCAATGAATATGGCACGTCGCGGGAACAGGTCCGGCAGATGCTCAATGCCGGCCAGGATGTGCTGCTGGAGATCGACTGGCAGGGCGCACAGCAGGTCAGAGAAAACCTGCCGGAATGCCGTAGCGTCTTCATCCTGCCGCCGTCAGTACCGGAGCTCGAGCGTCGCCTGCGTGGTCGCAGTACCGACAGCGAGGAGGTCATAGCACGTCGTCTCAGCGAGGCGCTCGGCGACATTTCTCACTGGGATGAATTCGACTACGTCATCGTGAACGACGATCTGAACCAGGCGGTCGCTGCACTGCAAGACATCCTGGCCGGCAATGGCTGGGCGTGGTCCACGGCAGAAGCGTCGGTGCGTGCCCAGGTGGCCGCCGTATTGACCGGCGCCGCATCGGCGGCACCGTTGCGGCGTGACCGCTGAGGCGGTAGGCTACGCGGCCCTTGATTCCTGAGCGGATGACTGATCGATGGCTCGCATTACCGTAGAAGACTGTCTGGAGAACGTCGACAACCTGTTTGACCTCGTCATGGTCGCGGCCAAGCGGGCGCGCCGACTCGCGAACGGCGCCGAACCGATGGTCGAGTGGGAGAATGACAAGCCAACAGTCGTGGCATTGCGGGAAGTCGCCGAGGGCCTGGTCGATCGCTCGATTCTCGACGACGTCGATGCGCCGGTCGAGGAGCTACTCAGCACGGAGCAGGCCGAGGAAATGCTCGCCGGCACGCCATTGCCGAATCTCAACGAGCTGGACGAATAGACCGCCGGCCGGCCGGCCGCGCAGCAGCGAAACACCCTGAAAAAGCGCCCCGCGTCGGGGCGTTGGCACCTGTTTTTGGCGTTAATATGGGGTCATGGACTACGCGGCCGCGATCCTGAACCGCCTGCCCACCACGCGTCGTGGGACCGGATTCAAGCGTCTGCTCGGCAAGCTCGACTACCTCAGCGAACAACAGCTCGATGTGATCGGCCACGCCTACGAAATCGCGGCGCAGGCACATGAGGGCCAGCGTCGCTATTCGGGCGAGGCCTACATCACTCACCCTGTCGCGGTGGCCGACATCCTGTCGGACCTGTTCATGGACCATCAGACCATTGCGGCCGCGCTGATGCACGACGTGCTCGAAGATACGCCGACTGGGAAGGAACAGCTGCAGCAGCAATTCGGCGAGGAAATCGCCGACATCGTCGACGGCGTCAGCAAACTCGACAAGTTGAATTTCGGCAGTCGCTCCGAAGCCCAGGTCGAGAGTTTTCGAAAAATGATGCTGGCGATGGTGGAGGACATCCGCGTCATCCTGCTGAAACTCGCCGACCGGCTGCACAACATGGAAACGCTCGATCCGCTGCCGGCCGAGAAGCAACGTCGCATCGCCCGCGAGACCCTGGAAATCTATGCACCCATTGCCAACCGGCTCGGCGTGTATTCGCTGAAGACCCGGCTGGAAGAACTCGGCTTTCGCTACGCGTACCCGTTTCGCCACCGAGTGCTCGACCGCGCCGTCCGCCGCACCCAGGGCAACCAGCGCCAGATTATCGGGCGGATCTCGCAGCGCATTGAGAAGTCGCTGAAGGAAGCGGGTATAACGGGCACGGTGCGAGGTCGCAAGAAGAACCTCTACAGCATCTACCGCAAAATGGCACGGAAACAAAGTTCGCTGAGCGACATCGCGGACGTTTTCGGGTTTCGCCTGATCATGGAAAACACCGACGACTGCTATCGAGCGCTTGGCCTGGTTCACCAGCTGTACAAACCGATGCCGGGCCGTTTCAAGGATTACATTGCAATCCCGCGCGTCAACGGCTACCAGTCGTTGCATACCACCTTGTTTGGTCCGAACGGCATTCCCATGGAGGTGCAGATTCGCACCGAGCAAATGGATCGCGTCGCCGAGCGGGGCGTCGCCTCCCACTGGCAGTACAAGGCGACGGATCAGCAGGTCATTCCGCCGCAGGCGCGCGCGCGGGAATGGTTGAGCAGCATCACGGAACTGCAGGCCGCGGCGAACTCGGAAGAGTTCATGGAAAACGTCAAAGTGGACCTGTTCCCCGACAAGGTCTACGTCTTCACACCGAAAGGCGACATCTTGCGCCTGCCGCGCGGGTCGACCTGCGTGGACTTCGCCTATGCGGTGCACACCGACGTCGGCAACCGCTGTGTCGCCGCCAAGATCGAGCGACGCCTGGTGCCGCTTCGGACTCAACTCGAGAATGGTCAAACGGTCGAGATCATCACGGCGCGCAGCGCGCACCCGAACCCGCGCTGGGTTAACTACGTGGCCACGGCAAAGGCGCGCTACAGTATTCGGCAGTACCTGAAGAATCTGCGCCGCGGCGAGGCCCGCGACCTCGGCCGCCGCCTGTTAAACCAGGCATTACGGGATACCGGCAGCTCGCTGCGCAAGATACCCAAGGACAAGATGCAGGCAACGCTGGACGAGTTCGGCCTGAACAACACAAACGAGCTGTTCGAACAGCTGGGGCTGGGCGAACGGCTCGCGCCGCTGGTCGCCAAGGCTCTGTTGCAAGCGCAGGATGATTCGGCGCTGCCCGGCGAGCGCACACCGATCACGATCGCCGGTACCGAGGGCATGGTGGTCAGCTACGCGCGATGCTGTCACCCGATTCCCGGTGACCCCATCATGGGATACCTCAGCGCTGGCCGGGGCGTCGTGATTCACCGGAACGTTTGCGGCAACCTCGGTGAATTCCGGAAGCAACCGAAGAAATGGATTGCGGTCAACTGGCAGCCGCATATCGACCGTGATTTCCGCATCGAGATCAAGGTCGAAGTCACCAACAAACCCGGCGTCCTTGCCGATGTCGCGGCGCAAATCGGCGATGCGGATTGCAACATCGAGCAGGTTTCCGTGGTCGAGGGTGAAGACGAAGTGGCCGAGCTGCTGTTTTCGATTCTCGTCAAGGACCGCGTTCACCTGGCACGGGTCATTCGCGGTATCCGTCGCATGCCGGCCGTTCGGCGGGTGTTGCGAACCTGCGCCTGATTACGTCCGAGGCAACGACCAATGACCAGAGAACCAGTCCACAGCGACGCGGCGCCCGCTGCGATCGGTACCTACTCCCAGGCAATGCGAGCCGGAGACACGTTGTACATCTCCGGCCAGATCCCGCTGGATCCCGCCAGCGGCGAACTCGTCCACGGCGACATGGCAGTCCAGATTCGGCAGGTCTTCGATAACCTGTCCGCCGTCGCAACCGCGGCGGGCGGCTCATTGAATGACGCGGTGAAGATCACCGTATTCCTGACGGACTTGTCGCATTTCGCGACCGTGAACGAGATCATGGCCGAGTACCTGGAACCGCCCTATCCGGCTCGCGCGGCGCTGGGCGTCGCGTCTTTGCCGAAAGGCGCTGCCGTGGAGGCGGATGCAATCCTCGCGCTCTGAAGTCGCCGCGCCGGCCGCGACACCGGGTATACCCGATGAGCTGAGCGCGCTGCGCGGAGTGGGCCCGGCCCTGGCCGAAAAACTGGGTCGGCTGAATATCTGCCGACCGGAAGATCTCCTGTTTCTGCTGCCACAACGGTATGAAGACCGCACGCGCCTGACCGCTATTGGCGCGTTGCATCCGGGGCAAACCGCGGTCGTCGAGGGGGAAATTTCGCTGACCGAAGTCGTCTACCGGCGACGGCGCAGCCTGTTGTGCAGAATCACCGACAACACCGGGCAGTTGACGCTGCGGTTGTTCTATTTTTCCCGAGCCCAGCAGGAAGCGTTACAGCGCGGCGAGCGAGTGCGGTGTTACGGCACCGTGCGACCCGGCCCTTCCGGTGCAGAAATGATCCACCCGGAATACCGGGTGTTGCGATCCGGGCAGGCACTGCCGCTGGAAGACCGGCTGACGCCCGTCTATCCAACCACCGAAGGCGTGCAGCAAGCGCGCCTGCGTTCCCTGATCGGCCAGGCGCTGGACCGCTGGCTGCCGCTGTTGACCGACTGGTTGTCCACCGCCACAGCCGAGCTTGGCGACCTGCCCGATCTGATCAGTGCCGTTGATTATTTGCACCGACCGCCACCCGGCGCGGACCTCGCCAGTCTCGCCGCCGGTAGTCATCCTGCGCAACGCCGTCTCGCGATGGAAGAAATGCTGGCACATCACCTCAGTTTGCGACAGGTGCGCGAACGGGCGCGGAGCGATGACGCAATCCCACTGGAATTGGATCCGGAATTGCGGCGACGTTTTCTCGGCAGCCTTGGATTCACGCTGACCGACGGACAGCAAGCAACGCTTGCCGACATCGATGCCGACCTGGCTGATCGCCATCCCATGATGCGGCTGGTCCAGGGCGATGTCGGGTGTGGCAAGACCGTCGTCGCGGCAGCGGCCGGTTTGAATGCCGTTGCAGCGGGCTGCCAGGTTGCGGTCATGGCGCCAACGGAATTGCTGGCGGAACAACATCGCGACAGTTTCTTTCGCTGGCTGGACCCACTCGGCATCCGGGTAGCGTGGCTGACCGGCAGTTTGCGAAAGAAAGCTCGCGATCGGACGCTTGCAGAAATCGCTGATGGCACAGCGCAGGTGATTGTCGGCACCCACGCCCTGTTCCAGGACGGCGTGGACTACGCGCGGCTGGCGTTGGTGATAGTGGACGAGCAGCATCGCTTTGGCGTGCATCAACGCCTGCGGCTGATGGAAAAGAGTCCGGATCACCAGCGACCGCATCAGCTCGTGATGACCGCGACGCCGATACCACGCACACTCGCCATGACGCTCTACGCAGACCTGGACACCTCGGTAATCCGGGAATTGCCACCAGGACGGCAGCCGGTTCGTACCGTTGCCATCAGCGAGGATCGCCGCGGTGAAGTCGTCGAACGCGTGCGTGCCGCCTGCAACGCAGGGCGCCGCGCGTACTGGGTCTGCCCGCTGATCGAAACCTCCGATGCATTACCGTCGCAGGCCGCCGAGGCAACTCATGCAATGCTGACCGAAGCCCTGCCCGGTATCGAAGTGGGCCTGATGCACGGTCGGATGAAGCCGGAGGAGAAGGAACGCACGATGCAGGCTTTCGCGCGCGGCAAGATCGGTGTGCTGGTCGCAACGACCGTTATCGAGGTCGGCGTCGATGTGCCCGAAGCCAGCCTGATGATCATCGAGAACGCCGAACGCATGGGGCTGTCTCAGTTGCACCAGCTCCGCGGTCGGGTCGGTCGCGGGACAACCGAGAGCATCTGCCTGTTGTTGTATCGCAGTCCGCTGGCCCGGCTGGCGCGCGAACGGCTCGATACCATGCGCCGAACCAATGACGGATTCGAGATTGCGCGCAAGGACCTGGAATTGCGGGGACCCGGCGAAGTGCTCGGCACACGCCAGACCGGGTTGATGCAATTCCGCGTCGCCGATCTGATCCGCGACGCCGACCTGGCTGAACCCGTGCAGCAAATTGCGCGTGAACTGCTGGTTGGCTCACCCGAAGCCATCACCCCGATCATGCAGCGTTGGGTGGGCGGTGCGAGCCGCTTCGGACAGGTCTGACTCCGCGGTTGTTGCTATGCTTGGCGACATACCGTACCGACCATGGCTACACCCCGACCTCATTTGCCACCGAGTCTAGGCGGCGAGCTGCGCCGTCAGTCTCTGCTTTACGCACGGCTGATGCGGCTCGATCGCCCCATCGGCATCTGGTTGTTGTTGTGGCCCACGCTGTGGGCGCTGTGGATAGCCAGCGACGGTCAACCCGATCCCCGGATTTTCATCGTGTTCGTGCTTGGTGTGATCGTCACGCGCAGCGCCGGCTGCGTGATCAATGACTTTGCCGACCGCAAATATGACCCCGGCGTCGAACGCACGCGTGACCGTCCCCTGGCGACCGGTGAAGTGGCACCGATCGAGGCGCTCGTGTTGTTCACGGCGCTTGGATTGATCGCTATCGCGTTGGTGCTCACGCTGAATCCGTTGACCCGTGCGCTTGCGGTCGCCGGCGCAGTCCTGATGATTGTGTACCCGTTCACCAAGCGCTTCTTTGTCGCGCCGCAGTTATTGATGGGCGTGGCTTTCGGCTGGGGCGTGCCCATGGCCTTTGCCGCGCAGACGGGCGAAATCCCGCGCCTCGCGTGGTTGATGTTCCTGGCAGTGGTCGTCTGGGCCGTGATGTACGACACCCTGTACGCAATGGCGGATCGCAACGAGGATCTCAAGATTGGCGTTCACTCGACCGCCATCCTGTTCGGCAAAGCGGATCTGTTTATTATTTCGTTGTTACAGGTCACTCTGTTGCTCGCGCTGCTGCTCGTCGGTCAGGTCGCACAACTGGGACAGTGGTACCTGATCGGCCTGGGCTGTGCGGCATTGTTGCTGCTTTATCAGCGCCTGATCATTTCGGAGCGTGAACCCGCACGTTGTTTTCAGGCGTTCCTGAATAACCGTTTCGTTGGTGCTGCCGTCGGCGTCGGCATCTTCCTGGACTACAGTTTCGCGGCGGCCGCCTGAGACCGCATCACTCGAGCGACACACCAGACACTGACCGCTTCGGCGCCGGCCGCACGCAGCGCCACCGCGACGGCGCTGGCAGTGCTACCGGTGGTAATCACGTCGTCGACTATGGCTACGTGGCGACCGGACACGACAGCACGGGCCACGAACGCGTTCCGGGGGTTCGTCCGCCGCAACCGCCCGGAAAGCGTGCTCTGGGCCGGCGTATCTCGCTGGCGTATGCAAGCATTTCGGGCCAGCTTTATTCCCAACCGTCGGGCCACTGGCCGTGCGATTTCGATTGACTGATTGAAGCCACGAGAATGGAAACGGTTCGGATGTAGCGGCACAGGTACCAACAGATCCGGCCACATTTGTGACAACGAACTGGCAGAACCCAATGCCCAGAGCAAGGCGTCACCGCTGGCGCGGGCCAGGTCGGGCCGGGCGTGAAACTTGGCGTCAACAATGAGTCTGTCGACAGGATACTCGTACACCAGCGCAGCAAAAACGCGATCGATGCACTCGAGCCGTAAATCGTCACAGGCGCAAACGGCGCGCTCCGCGGCCCCGGTCAGCGCGGCGCCGCATCGGTCACAGCGCGGATCGATCCACGGCATATCGGCCAGGCACGGGGTGCACAGGTTGCGATAACCGGCCTCCATACCGCAAAGCACACAGCGGCGTGGCAGGAGACGCTTTAGCCAATAGTCAACTTTCGAAGGCATGCCAGGTTGACAGCATCCGGATGCGTTTCGATACTCGTTTCATTAGAGGCCGCCGGGCGTTCCGGCCGCCACCCTGTTTTCTGCTGAGAAATCAAGCAAATGCCGAACCTCGAGACAATTCAGGCGGGCCGGATCCGCACCGACTGGCAATTGAATGAAGTGCGCGAACTGTTCGCTTTGCCCTTCAGCGACCTGCTGTTCACCGCCCAGCAATGCCACCGACGGTATTTCGATCCGACCGAAGTACAAATCAGCACGTTGATGAGCGTGAAGACCGGCGGCTGCCCGGAAGACTGCGCCTACTGCCCCCAGAGTGCGCATTACGACACCGGTGTTGACGGCGAGCACATGGCTCCCCTGGAAGAGGTCGTAGCCGCTGCTCGCAACGCCCAGGCGAATGGCGCGACCCGCTTTTGCATGGGCGCGGCGTGGCGCAGTCCGAAGCCGAAAAACCTGTCGCGTATCAGGGAGATGATCAGCGCGGTACACGCACTCGGCATGGAAACCTGCGCGACGCTGGGCATGCTCGATCGGGAGCAGGCTGAATCATTGCGCGCGGCCGGACTCGACTATTACAACCATAACGTCGACACGTCGGAATCGTATTACCCGAGCATCATTACGACGCGCACCTATCGTGAGCGGCTGGATACGCTGCAGGTCGTGCGTGATGCCGGGCTGCAGGTCTGTTGCGGCGGCATCCTGGGTATGGGCGAATCCCCGGAAGACTGGGCGGAAATGCTGCATACCCTGGCCACACAACCCGAACACCCCGGCAGTGTGCCGATCAACCAGCTGGTACGGGTGCCGGGTACGCCGCTGGCGGATGCGGGATCGGTGGATCCGCTGGATTTTGTCCGCGTGATCGCGGTTGCCCGCATTCTGATGCCGGGTTCGCACGTGCGCCTGTCGGCCGGGCGCGCGGAGATGTCGGACGAAATGCAGGCACTCTGTTTTCTCGCGGGTGCCAATTCCATCTTCTATGGCGACAAGCTGTTGACCACGGCCAATCCGGACAAAAACGACGACCTGGAACTACTGCGCCGACTCGGCATGCAGCCCGAAGCGCCAACCGTCGCGGCCACGACACGGGCCGCGGCCGGTTAGCGCCGATTGGCCGGGCATGGCCGGCCCGCAGCAAATCAGACTGCGTCGTCGCCATCGACAGGCGGCCGGCTCGTTTCGTGATGGCGAGTTTTTTCACCGGGAAGCCCGGACGCGACTGCTCGACCGACTCGAATTGATCGATTTGCAGCCGGCGCGGTGCCTCGACCTCGGCGCGGGACCGTTGCTTGCCGTCGCCGGCCTGCGACAACGGTTTCCGCAAGCCACGTTACTTGCAGCAGATCACGCCATCGAGATGCTGCGCGACGTTGATCCGGAGACGCGCCCGGTAGCAAGGATTTGCGCGGCCGGTGAACAGCTGCCACTGTCCGACCGCTCGATCGACCTGGTTTTCAGCAACTTGATGCTGGCCTATTGTCGCGATCCGCGACCAGTGCTGGCAGAGATTCACCGGGTGCTCGCGAGTCCGGGCCTGTTCACCTTCGCCACTCTGGGCCCGGGTTCTTTTCAGCAACTACGTGCTGCGTGGGCCGCGGCCGACAGGTACACGCACTGCCCACCGCACCCGGATATGCACGATCTTGGCGATCTGCTGGTGCATTCGGGATTCGCGGAACCTGTCCTGGATACCGAAACATTGACGGTCACCTATCCGGACCTGCAGCGCCTGCATGCCGACCTCCGCGCCGTTGGATCCGTCAATCACTCGGAAGCACGTAATCCAGGGCTGACCGGTCGGCGTGCTCATGAGGTTTTGCTGCGATCGCTGGATCGGGCACGCGATAGCGAGGGCCGGATTCCACTGACACTGGAACTCGTTTTCGGGCACGCCTGGATCGGGTCGTCGCGACCCACAGCCCCGACCGGTGAAGTCAGCGTGCCGCTCGCCGAGCTCAGGCGTCGAAGACCTTCGTAGCATTGACCATAAGCGCCTGAATATATTAAACAAATGCTTAGCCAATCGGGCATTCCGCAATTGCATGACCCAAGGTCATCAAGTACCATTCGCGCGCTTCGTCTGGAGGGCCGTGGGGGTTTAACGGTACTAGCTAAACGGGAACAGTCAGTGCATTCATTTGAACTACGCCCGAACTGCTCCCTGACCCCGCGAACCGCGACGCTGTTCTTTTTGAGCATGCTGGTCATCTCTCTGGGCATCGCCGGCAGCTTCGCCGCCGCTGGATATTGGCCGATCCTTCCTTTTGCCGGACTGGAAATGCTGGCCTTGGGTCTCGCGCTGCGCTGGAGCATGCGCCGCGGCCGACTGCGCGAGGTGATCAGCGTCGACGAGCGACATGTACGAGTCCGCAAGACCGGTGTGAACCGGCAACGGGACTATGAATTCAGCCGCCCCTGGACGAGGGTGGAGTTGATGCAGCCGCCAACGCCGCACTGGCCGACGCGGTTGCTGCTGCGGTCGATGGGTCGCAGCGTGGAAGTGGGTGCATTTCTTACCGACGACGAACGCGATGGACTGAAACAGAGACTCGCAGAAGTCATCGATAGGCGTTGAGTTATACAAGAGGCGAATCGTCCCGGTTGCAAATACAGGAATAGGTAGAGTGCAGAAGATCAATTGGTTAAGCAGGTACGGCGCGGCGCTGCTGGTGGGCTTGCTCGGTGGCAATGTGCTACAGGCTCAGGAACGCTCGTCACTCAACATGCCAGTCGGCGTCACCGATGTCAGTCAGAAGGTTTTCGACCTTCACATGCTGATTCTGTGGATTTGTGTCGTGATCGCCGTGGTCGTATTCACCGCGATGATCTACTGCATGGTGAAGTTTCGGAAGAGCCAGGGCGCCGTGCCATCCGGACCGAGTCACAGCACGCTGGCGGAGATCATCTGGACCGTCATCCCGGTACTGATCCTGGTCAGCATGGCAGTGCCCGCCGCCCGCACGCTGGTGGAAATCGAGGACACGCGCGATACGGAGATGACGGTCAAGATTACCGGCTATCAATGGAAGTGGCACTACGAATACCTGGATGAAGACGTAGGCTTTTTCAGCAGCCTGGCCGCCGACAGTAATGCCGCGCGGCAGTTGGGCTCCAGCATCGATCCCGCCACCGTGGAGAATTACTTGCTGGATGTCGACAACCCATTGGTTGTCCCCACCAATACCCGTATCCGCTATCTGATTACTTCCAATGACGTCCTGCACGCCTGGTGGATGCCGGATTTCGCAGTAAAGAAGGACGCGATTCCCGGTTTCATCAACGAGGGCTGGTTCGAAGTCAATGAGCCCGGCGTGTACCGCGGCCAGTGCGCGGAACTATGCGGCAAGGATCACGGCTTTATGCCAATCGTGGTCGAAGCACTGCCGCCGGCGGACTATAGAGCGTGGCTGGCGAGCCAGAAAGGAGCCATCTGATGAGCGACGCAACGACTCACGACACCCACGAGCATCACGATCACGGTCCCGATAGGGGGCTGATGCGCTGGATCACGACCACCAACCACAAAGACATCGGCACGCTGTACCTGATCTTTGCGTTCGTGATGCTGTTCGTCGGCGGCGCCATGAGCCTGGTGATTCGCGCCGAGTTGTTCCAGCCGGGGCTGCAGTTCGTCAACCCGGATTTCTACAACCAGATGGTGACGATGCACGCCCTGATCATGGTGTTCGGCATGATCATGCCGGCCTTTGTTGGCTTCGCGAACTGGATGATCCCGATGATGATCGGCGCGCCGGACATGGCGTTACCGCGGCTGAACAACTGGTCCTTCTGGATCCTGCCATTTGCCGGCGTGCTGCTGCTGTCGACGCTATTCATGGACGGCGGCGGACCGGCTTCCGGCTGGACGCTGTATCCGCCGCTGGTGTTGCAGACCGGTGACGCGCTGCCGTTCGCAATATTTGCGGTGCACCTGCTCGGCGTGTCGTCGATCATGGGCTCGATCAATATCATCGTGACCATTCTGAACATGCGGGCGCCGGGCATGACGCTGCTGAAAATGCCGATGTTCGTCTGGACCTGGCTAATCACGGCCTACCTGCTGATCGCGGTGATGCCGGTGCTCGCCGGTGGCGTCACCATGCTGCTGACGGACGCGTTTTTCGGCACCAGCTTCTTCCAGGCCGCCGGCGGCGGCGACCCCGTTCTGTTCCAGCACATTTTCTGGTTCTTCGGGCACCCCGAGGTCTACATCATCATCCTGCCCGCATTCGGCATCATCTCGCAGATTATTCCGACCTTCTCGCGCAAGAAGCTGTTCGGCTACGAGTCGATGGTGTTTGCGACCGGTTCGATCGCGTTCCTGTCATTCATCGTATGGGCCCATCACATGTTCACGGTCGGCATGCCGTTGGCCGGGCAGTTGTTCTTCATGATGTCGACCATGCTCATCGCGGTACCGACGGGTGTGAAGGTCTTCAACTGGACGTCGACGATGTGGAAGGGCTCGCTCAGCTTCGAGACGCCGATGCTGTTCGCGCTCGGTTTTCTGTTCCTGTTCACGATCGGCGGTTTCTCGGGCCTGATGCTCGCGATCGCGCCGGCCGACTTCCAGTACCACGATTCGTATTTCGTCGTTGCCCATTTTCACTATGTGCTGGTGCCGGGCGCGTTGTACGGTGCCATCGCCGGCGCCTATTACTGGCTGCCGAAGTGGACTGGCTACATGTACGACGAGACACTCGGCAAGTGGCACTTCTGGTTATCGACGATCTTCGTGAACCTGACCTTTTTCCCGCAGCATTTTGTCGGCTTGGCCGGCATGCCGCGACGAATCCCCGACTATGCGGTGCAGTTCACCGATTTCAATGCGATGTCGAGCATCGGTTCTTTCGGCTTTGGCTTTTCACAGCTCCTGATGGTCTACATCGTGATCAAGTGTGTGCGGGGCGGTAAAAAGGCCACCGATCAGGTTTGGGATGGCGCGGACGGGTTGGAGTGGACGGTCCCGTCACCAGCGCCGTACCACACCTTCGATGACGCACCAGTGGTCAAGTAAGCCGTGAGCGAAGTAATGGTAGATCTCCCGGACGAAGCACGGCGACGGCGACGCGCCCGGCGCACCGCCGTATTCCTTGCGCTGGTTGCCCTGGCGTTTTACGGCGGCTTCATCGCGATCGGAGTGCTGCGCTCGTGAGCACTACAGGACCACGGCAAGGGCATCGCCAACTCGCCGGCCGCCTCGCGCTGCTGGCCGTCGCAATGTTCGGCTTCGGTTACCTGCTGGTACCGCTGTACGACATCCTGTGCGAAGTTACCGGCATTGGTAACCGGACGGGCACGCCAACGGCTGACGTCGTCGTCGAGGTGCGGCCGGATACCAGCCGCACGATTACCGTCGAGTTCGTGGCAAACCTGAACCAGTATGCGCCCTGGGAGTTCCAGCCGGCGACGGCCATGATGGAAGTGCATCCGGGCCAGTTCTACGACACCACGTATTTCGCGCGGAACCTGACCGACCGGAAGCTCGTCGGCCAGGCGGTACCGAGCGTCGCGCCCGGCCAGGCCAACAAGTTTTTCAAGAAAGTCGAGTGTTTCTGCTTCACGTCGCAGGAATTCGCGGCGCAGGAAGGTCGGGACATGGGGCTGCGATTCATGGTCGACCCGGATCTGCCGGCTTACATTGATCGCATCACGCTGTCTTACACGTTTTTCGCCAATCAGAATGTCGCGCTGAATACCGGCGCACCAAGGTAGCCAAGGGGATCTTCAGGATGGCTCACGCTGAGAACAAGTATTACATCCCGCACGGGACCAAGTGGCCGATCATTGGTTCGACCGGCCTGTTCATTTTGTTCGCCGGGGTATCGGTCTGGCTGAACGGCGGCGACGCAACTTTGATTTCGCTGGCTGGTGCCGGGCTTGTCATCCTGATGATGTTTCTGTGGTTCAGCGAGGTCATCGACGAAAGCGAGTCCGGCACATACAACGTGCAGGTGGATAAATCGTTCCGCATGGGGATGTTCTGGTTCATCTTCTCGGAAGTCATGTTCTTTGCCGTGTTCTTCGGTGCGCTCTTTTACGCCCGGCAGCTGGCGCTACCCTGGCTCGGTGGTGAAGGCAATAACCTCTTCACGGGGTCGTTGCTGTGGCCCGAGTTCGAAAGCGAGTGGCCGAGCAACGGCCCGGCGAACGTCGGTGGCGATTTCGAGTCCATGCCCGCCTGGGGCCTGCCGGCGCTGAATACAATTATTCTGCTGACCAGCGGCGTGACCATCACGATTGCACATCACGCCCTGAAGGACAGCAAGCGCGGTGTGCTCGCGGTATTCCTGGCGTTGACCTTCCTGCTGGGATTCCTGTTCATCGGCCTGCAGGCCGAGGAATACATCCATGCCTATCAGGACCTCAATCTCACGTTAACCAGTGGCATCTACGGTTCGACGTTCTTCATGCTGACCGGCTTCCACGGTATGCATGTGACAATCGGGGCAATCATGTTGCTGGTGATCTGGCTGCGTTGTCTGCGCGGGCATTTCACGCCGAAGCAGCATTTTGCTTTCGAGGGTGTCGCCTGGTACTGGCACTTCGTGGACGTGGTCTGGCTGGGACTGTTTATTTTTGTCTATTGGCTTTGATGGATAGTTAGCGGCGAGATGGCCTATTGCGGTACGACGCCATGGGGCTGAATAAGCCCCTGCGACCACGCGAACATCAACAATACGAACAGCGCTACTGATAGCGAAATACGCCACGTCAACGCTCGCGCCATCCGGTCGGACTTGCCTTCGTCCTTCACCATGCACACCAGGCTGTAGCCAAGGCTGGCCAGGATGCCCAGCAGCAACACGATGATCAGCGCCTTTATCATTGTCAGAGTCAGTTACCGATGCGGGCCGCAAGCGTAACATTCCGACCGCCACTGTGGGCGAGCCTCGGGCTGGTGGCCGCTTGCTCGCTGTTCATTGCCGCTGGAATCTGGCAACTCGGTCGCGCCGACGAGAAACGGGCCCTGCTGGCAAGTTTCGCGGACGGGGCTGCCGACGACATGCTGGATGGCCCGGTGCCAGACAGCCGGATGTCGGCCCTGCGATACCGTCGCATCCGGCTGCAGGGTCGCTTCGACAGCACCCGCCAGGTACTGCTGGATAACGTGGTCGTCGACGGTCAGGCCGGCTACCACGTGTTGACACCCTTGCGCACCGAAACCGGCTCCGTGCTGGTCAACCGCGGCTGGGTGGCGGCCGATCCTGACCGAAGTGTGCTGCCGGACATAAAGGTCAGCGAAGCGCCCCGGCAGATCACCGGCCAGCTCGATCGCCTGCCCGTGCCCGGCATTCGACTGGAGCCGCCCGCCGCGGATGCGCGCGCCGCCTGGCCCCGGCGGGCGCTGTTTCCAACAGCAGGGCAGCTGACGGCACAGATCGGCTACCCTGTAATGGACTACCAGGTCTTGCTGGCGCCGGATGCGGCGGACGGATTTCGCCGTGACTGGCAACCAACGACAATGACGCCGGACACGCACCTGGGTTACGCCGTGCAGTGGTTCGCGTTCGCCATTGTGTTGGCCGCGATTTATGTCGTCGTGAATTTGAAGAGATCGGTGAATTGACTGATATCAATCCCCAACCGGGCACCGAACGACCCCGCAAGTCCGGCCGCCTGCAGCTGATGATGCTGGCGCTGGTCTTTTTCGGCCCGGTCGCGGTAGCTCTGCTGATGTATTACACCGGGTTCTGGATTCCGTCCGGCAGCGTGGAAAACGGCACGTTGATCACACCAGTGCGTCCGGTGCCGGCAGGCCTGTTGGCCGCCGACGATCCGGATGCGGCGCTGCGTTTTGCCGGCCGCTGGTCGCTAGTTATTGCAGAGCCCGGCGATTGCGACGCGGACTGCCGCGACACACTCTACGAGACCCGGCAATTGCGGCGCGCGCTGGGCCGCGACATGGATCGAGTTCAGCGTATCTGGCTGGTCAGTGAGGGCCAGGCCGATGGTGCTTTTCTGGCCGAGGAACATCCGGACCTGCAGGTACTCGGCGCGGACCACGCGTCGAATAGCCAGCTGGCGGAAATCATCGGGCCACGGCAGCGGGGCGAGATCTTCCTCGTGGACCCGATTGGCAACCTCATGATGCGCTTTTCGCCCGAGCTGGACATGCGGGCAATGCACACAGATTTGAAGCGACTATTAAAAGTCTCAAGGATCGGCTGATGTACAACTGGTACGTAAGATTGTGTTATGCGGCCTGCGCCTGTGCGCTGGTTGTCGTTGTACTTGGCGCCTATGTGCGCCTCACCGATGCGGGCCTTGGCTGCCCGGACTGGCCCGGTTGCTACGGCGAATTGATCCTGCCCGGCGGTGACGCCGAACGGGCCGCGGCGCAGGAAGCCTTTCCGGATCGACCGCTGGATGCGGGTAAAGCCTGGCGAGAGATGATCCACCGTTACCTGGCGACGACACTAGGATTCCTGATCACGCTGATCGCTGTATTCGCCTGGCTGAACCGGCGCGAACCCGATCAACCCGTGATATTGCCTCTGGTGCTGTTCGGTGTGGTGGTCTTCCAGGGTCTGCTGGGCATGTGGACCGTGACCTTGCTGTTGAAACCGCTGATCGTGATGGCCCACCTGCTGGGTGGACTGACCACAACAGCAATGCTGTTCTGGCTGATCCTCGAGTCACGCCGGCGGGAAGGCAAACCGACCGTACCGGCCTATTCCGGCATCGCGCTGGCTGGACTCGTCGTGCTGGTCTGTCAGATCGCGCTGGGAGGCTGGACCAGTTCGAACTATGCGGCGCTGGCCTGTCCGGACCTGCCAACCTGCGGCGGCGAATGGTTTCCGTCGAATGCAGATTTCGCGGAGGGCTTCGTGATGTGGCGCGGTCTTGGCGTGGATTATGAGTTCGGCGTACTCGAAGCGCCGGCGCGGGTTGCGATTCATTACACCCATCGCATGGGCGCCTTGGTAGCGACCCTGCTACTGGGTTTCCTGGGTCTTCGGTACCTGCGGAGCCGACAGGCCGTGCTGAGCCGTGCCGGCTTGTTCGTGTTGCTCGCGCTCGGTGGGCAAGTGCTGCTGGGTCTCGGCATCGTCTGGTTCGGACTGCCGCTGAGTCTCGCGACGTTGCATAACGGCGTCGCCGCCCTGTTGTTGTTGGCGATGCTGAACCTGAACCACGCCATCGCGCGCACGCCATCGCCCGCATGAGCAGGTCGCCGCGGTGTCGCGCACCAACATATCGGTACTGATTGCCACCGCGTTGCTAGGCGTGTTGCTCGTGCTGGTCTGGCAACTGGCCGACGACCTGGCAAGGCCGCCCCCGGCAAACGCACCGCCATCGGCCGATACCACAACCGACAGTTTTATCGAGAGCATCACCGTGCCGCTGCCCGACCGGGCGGAACCTGAAACCGCAGCGACGCCGGCCGGTATCAGCCGCATCGCGAACTACGACGAGTTCGTCAGCCTGCTATTCAGTCGAGGTGTCAACGGCGTGCAGGAGCTCGGAATCACGGCCCGATGGTATCAGTCACGTGGATTCCTGGGTGCCGATTCGTTACTGGGGATCACCGCTGATGACGCACCGCTGGTCTATTACGAATCCCTGGACGATGCGACCCTGGATGGCTTGCGCCAGGCGGGCGATGTCGGCGCCACCCAGGTGCTGGCTTCGCGACGGGCTCTCACGGATCCGTTCGAAGCCATCGATCTCTATACCGAAGCTGCCGCTCTGGGTTCCGTGTTCGCCTATTTGCAGCTCGCTTCCCTGCACGACACACTGAGTGCGGTACCGCTGAGTAATCTTAGTGAAAACCGCGAAATGTACCTGCGCCTGGCCGAGATGCGCCGCAGTGCGAGGGTGGAATCGTTCGCTTACGCGATGGCCGCGCTCCGCGACGGCGGTCCGCCGCTCGCCGACCCCGACGTCGTCATGTGGGTCAATCGGCTGTACGACAATGTTCCCGAACAGTTACGCGCCGACGCCTGTGCGACTTCGGAGAAAATCATTCTCGAGGGGGGCTCGCGCCGTCGCGCCGCCGGCCAGTCACCGCTCAACGCCGAGCCTCCCCCCGTGTTCCTGTCCGTGCCCGATCTGCCCGATCTGTTGCCTTGCGCGGATACGGGGTTTGGCTACTACAGCATGCTGGATCTCAGCGCCTGCAAATCAGAAACGGTTCAGGACGGCCAGGGGCTGGCCCGCGAATTGTTCTTGTGCCCGAACTGATTAGCAATAAACTCCACGGATGGATGTCACGCCGATCATCGACCCGCTGAACGAGGCGCAGCGCGAGGCCGTCACCGCCCCGGATGGACCGCTGCTGGTAGTCGCCGGCGCCGGCAGCGGCAAGACGCGGGTCCTCGTACACCGCATCGCGTGGTTAATACAGGTGGAAAACGTCTCACCGCTGGGTGTGCTCGCGGTGACTTTCACAAATAAGGCCGCCGCCGAGATGCGCAGCCGCATCGAAGCCCTGCTGGGCGTGCCAATTGACAACTTGTGGGTCGGGACTTTTCACGGCCTGGCTCACCGCCTGCTGCGTCGGCATTGGCGGGAGGCCGGCTTGCCGAATTCGTTCCAGATCATCGATGCCGAGGATCAGCAGCGCATGATTCGCCGCCTGGTTCGCGACCTGGAACTCGATGACAGCACCTGGGTACCACGCGAAATACAGTGGTTCATCAACGCGCAAAAAGACGAGGGCCTGCGACCGGCAAACGTGCCGGACAACAACGATCCCAATCGCCGGCAACTGATTCGCCTGTATCGCCTGTACCAGGAAGCCTGCGAACAGTCAGGCCTTGTGGATTTCGCGGAGCTGTTGTTGCGCGCCCACGAACTGTGGCTGCATAACCCGGAGTTGCTGGAAAGATATCGACGGCGCTTCCGCCATTTGCTGGTCGACGAGTTCCAGGATACGAATTCGATACAGTATGCATGGCTGCGAGTGCTCGCCGGCGATACCGGTGTGCCGTTCGTGGTCGGCGATGACGATCAGTCGATCTATCGGTGGCGCGGTGCACGCATGGAACACCTGATGCGCTTTCAGAAGGACTTCCCGGGCGCATTGATCGTGAAGCTGGAGCAGAACTATCGCTCCACCGGCACGATTCTGAAGGCTGCCAACGCGATCATCGAACACAACAGCAGCCGCCTCGGCAAGGAACTCTGGACCGACGGCAGCGACGGCGAACCGATCAGGCTCTATAACGCTTACAACGAACGCGACGAAGCCGCGTTTGTCATTGGCCGCATCCAGGACTGGGTCGGCCAGGGCAATCAGCGCGCGGAGACCGCGGTGCTTTACCGGTCTAACGCCCAGTCGCGGGTGTTCGAAGAGGCGCTGTTGCAGGCCAATCTGCCGTACCGTGTCTACGGTGGCTTACGGTTCTTCGAACGCGCCGAAATCAAGGACGCGCTAGCGTATCTGCGCTTGATCGCCAGTCGCGACGACGATGCCTCGTTCGAGCGCATTGTGAATGTGCCCGCCCGCGGTATCGGCGCGCGCACGGTCAATACAATTCGTGAATACGCGCGGGCCTACGGCGTGCCCCTGTGGCAATCAGCCTGCTCACTGGCTGGTAACCAGCTCAGCGGCCGGGCATCGAACGCGATCCAGGGTTTCATCAAGCTGATCGACCAAATGGACAACGACACCCGGAACGTGGATCTGCACGAGCAAATCGACCACGTGATTCGGCGCAGTGGCCTCGTGGAACACTATCGCAAGGAACCGCGCGAACGCGCAGAAGCCCGGCTGGAAAACCTCGATGAACTGGTCAGCGCCGGCCGCGGCTTCGAGCCCGGCGACGAGGGTGAAGACATGTCCGCACTGGATGCCTTCCTCGCGCATGCGGTGCTCGAGTCGGGCGATACCCAGGGGGATGCCTGGGAGGATTGCGTGCAGCTAATGACGTTGCACACGGCCAAAGGTCTCGAATTCCCACTGGTCTTTATCACCGGCATGGAGGACGGACTGTTTCCGCATCGCCGCTCACTGAATGACCCGGGCTCGCTGGAGGAAGAGCGGCGCTTGTGCTACGTCGGCGCGACGCGGGCGATGCAGACCTTGTATCTGACCTATGCCGAACAACGCCGGCTGCACGGCGTCGACAGTTTCGGTTCACCATCGCGGTTCATTGGCGAGATCCCGGCAGAGCTGATCGAGGAAGTCAGGCCCAGCATTCAGATTTCGCGTCCGCTGCATCGACGCAGCGTTCCGGCCCGGCACCAGCAGGAGCCGCTTGAAGAGGGCGGGCTGCGACTCGGTCAGCGGGTCCGGCATGACAAGTTCGGCGACGGCGTCGTGCTGAACTACGAGGGCGCCGGCGCGCACGCCCGGGTGCAGGTCAATTTTGAGACCGCCGGCACCAAATGGCTGGTCATGTCTTATGCCCGGCTGGAAGTCATGTAGAATGGCGGCCGCGCGCGGAGTGCGTCGAGCAAATCCATGAGAATCCTTATCCTGGGCGCCGGTCAGGTCGGTTCCACGGCCGCTTATCAGCTGGCCCGACAGGAAGCCAATGAAGTCACCATCGTGGACAAGGACGCGACCGTGCTGCGCGGCCTGCAAGACCGGCTGGATATTCGCACCGTCGTGGGCCACGCGGCTCATCCGAACGTCTTGCAGCGCGCCGGCGCGAAAAACGCCGAGATGGTAATCGCGCTGACCAGCAGCGACGAGGTCAACATGATCGCCTGCCAGGTCGCGTATACCTTCTTCGGCACGCCAACGAAGATTGGTCGCATCCGCAGTGCAGAATACCTGCGCTCGATCGACAAGGATCGGGCGCTGTTCGCCCAGGAAGCTATCCCGGTCGACGTCACCATCGCGCCGGAACAGCTCGTCACGGAGCACATCCAGGAGCTCATTCACTTCCCCGGCGCATTCCAGGTTCTCGATTTTGCCGAAGGCAAGGTCAGGCTGGTGGGCGCACGCGCATTGAGCGGCGGCCTGCTGGTCGACCAGCAGATCAAGTCGCTGAAAGAACACATTCCCGGCGTGGAGACCCGGATCGCCGCAATCTATCGACAAGGTCAGACCATCTCGCCCGACGGCAGCACGTTGATCCGGGAGAATGACGAAGTCTTTTTCATTGCCGCGCGGGATGACATCCGCCTGGTCATGGGCGAAATGCGGCGGCCGGAAGACACGGTCCGCCGGGTGACGATCGCCGGTGGCGGCGCGATTGGCTTTCGTCTCGCGCGTCGACTCGAGCAAACCAATCAGGTCAAGGTGATCGAGCGCAACCAGAGCCGCGCCAAGTACATTTCCGAAAGGCTCAGCAAGGCCATTGTCTTGCACGGCGACGCCGCTGACGAGGAACTCCTGCTCGAAGAGAATATCGACAGCGCGGACGTGTTCGTGTCGCTGACCAATGCCGAGGAGGCCAACATCCTGTCGGCCATGCTGGCCAAGAAGCTTGGCTGCAACAAGGTCATGGCATTGATAAATCGGCCGGCCTATGCCGACCTGGTTGAGGAAAGCGGCACGATCGACGTGGCGGTGTCGCCGCAGCAGATTACGATCAGCGCCCTGCTGTCACACGTGCGCCGCGGCGACGTGGTGAAAGTACACTCACTGCGCCGGGGCCGGGCAGAGGCCATCGAGGCTATCGCGCATGGCACGTCCAGCCAGTCGCGCGTCGTCGGACGGCATATTGAGGACATTGCGCTTCCGGACGGTGTGACAATCAGCGCGATCTTCCGCAAGGACCGGGTACTGCAGGCTCACCATGACACCGTGATCGAAACCGGCGATCACGTCATCATGTTCATTACCGACCGCCGTCAGACGACGGAAGTCGAACGGTTGTTTGAAGTCGACGTGGATTTCTAAGCCGCTTGCGCATTGCCGTCACGCAAAGGATCGTTGGTCTACTGCTGATGATGTTCAGCAGCAGTATGCTGCCGCCTGTCATCGTATCCCTGATTTTCGATGACGGCGCGTCGCTGGCCTTCATCTATGGGTTTGCGGTGACGTTTGCGGCCGGGCTGCTGGTCTGGTTCCCGGTCCGCAACGATCGGCGCGAACCGCGCCTGCGCGACGGCTTCCTGATTGTCGCCGCGTTCTGGGTGGTGTTGGGAAGTTTCGGGTCCGCGCCGCTGATGTTCGCGTCAGAACCCAGTCTGACCGTCACGGATGCAATGTTCGAAGCGGTCTCGGGACTGACGACGACCGGGGCCACGATTCTGTCCGGTCTGGATTCGTTGCCGCGTAGCATTCTGTATTATCGGCAACAGCTGCAATGGTTTGGGGGCATGGGCATCATCGTTCTGGCCGTAGCCGTGCTGCCAATGCTCGGCGTCGGTGGCATGCAGCTCTACCGCGCGGAGACCCCGGGTCCGGTCAAGGACACGAAGCTGACGCCGCGCATTACCGAAACGGCGAAGGCACTCTGGTACATCTACCTCGGCCTGACCATCGCTTGCGCCTTTGGTTACTGGGCAGCCGGCATGGGCGTATTCGACGCCATCTGTCACAGCTTCAGCACCGTTGCGATCGGCGGTTTCTCGACGCACGACGCCAGCATCGGCTTCTTTGACAGCGAACTGATCGACCTCGTGGCGGTGCTGTTCATGTTCCTGGCCGGCATCAACTTTTCCCTGCATTTCGTTGCGTGGCGGAATTTTTCAATTCGCCATTACTTCAATGACCCGGAGATACATGCCTACTGCACGGTATTGGCGGGCATGCTCGTTTTTGTCGTGCTGACCCTGTACCTGGCGAATCAATACGACCTCCTCGCAGACAACTTTATCAACGGGCTTTTCCAGGTCGTGTCGATCGCTACCACCACCGGGTTCACCACGACGGACTTCTCGGCCTGGCCAGGGGCGCTGCCGGTACTGCTGCTGTTCTCCAGTTTTGTTGGCGGCTGCGCCGGGTCGACCGGTGGCGGCATGAAGGTCATTCGCGTGCTGCTGCTGTACAAGCAGGGCTTGCGTGAAGTGCGGCGGCTGGTGCATCCCAGCGCGGAGGTGCCGGTCAAGCTGGGCAATACGCCCGTGCCACAGAGAGTTGTCGACGCGGTCTGGGGTTTCTTCGCGGTTTACGTCGTGCTGTTCGTGATCATGATGGCGATCCTGCTGGCCACCGGTCTGGATCAGGTCACGGCCTTTTCTGCGGTCGCCGCGAGTCTGAACAACCTCGGTCCGGGGCTTGGCGACGTTGCGACCGGCTTCAGTTCGGTGAATGACATCGCCAAATGGGTCTGCATTGCGGCGATGTTATTGGGTCGCCTCGAGATCTTCACGTTGCTGGTGCTCGTTTCGCCGACCTTCTGGCGGCCCTGAGCCATGGATCACATCGCCACGGTCCTCGAACGCGTCAATCGTATCGTGGGCCGGACTGTCGCCTGGTTCACGCTGGCGATGGTGCTGGTTACATTCACCATCGTCGTTTTGCGTTACCTGTTCGATCTCGGCTGGATCTGGTTACAGGAGTCTGTCACCTGGATGCATGCGGCCGTATTCATGCTGGCCGCCGGCTATACGCTGACACGTGATGAACATGTGCGGGTAGACGTGTTCTACCGCGATCTGTCCGCTCGCGCCCGCGCCGCGATCGATGCCGCCGGATCGCTGCTGTTTCTCATTCCATTCAACCTGTTCCTGTTGTTTGGCAGCTGGCAATACGTCGCGAATTCCTGGACCCGCGGCGAGACCTCACCGGAAGCCGGCGGCTTGATTTATCCGGCGATCCCGCTGCTGAAATCGTTTATCCCGGTGGCCGCCCTGTTGCTGCTCCTGCAGGCCGTTGTCGTGCTATTGCGCAGTGCGCTGCGGATTTCCGGTCACGGCGAGTCTGCATCCGGCACAGAGCGGGCAAAACTGTGAGCGCTGCGGTGCAAGGCTGAGCATGACCGGCTTGCTCATGTTCCTGGTAGTGATCCTGATCATGCTGGCGGGTTACCCGGTGGCCTTCACATTGGCCGGCACGGCACTGTTGTTCGCTGCTGGCGGTATCCTCACCGGCGCGTTCGACATGGCGTTCCTGGGCGCCATGCCCAATCGTGTTTTCGGCATCATGACCAACGAAACGCTGGTGGCCGTGCCGCTGTTCGTGTTCATGGGTGTAACGCTGGAACGGGCCCGCATAGCGGAAGACCTTCTGGATACGCTGAGCCTGCTGTTCGGCCGCCTGCGCGGCGGCCTGGCTGTCGCGGTTACGCTGGTGGGCATGTTGCTGGCGGCCAGCACCGGCATCGTCGGTGCGACGGTGGTCACTATGGGCCTGTTGTCATTACCCACGATGCTGAAGCGTGGCTATGACCCGTCGATAGCCACCGGAACCATCAGCGCTTCAGGCACGCTCGGTCAGATCATTCCGCCGTCCATCATCCTGGTCTTGCTTGGCGATGTGCTGTCGTCCGCTTATCAGCAGGCACAAATCAGCCAGGGGATTTTCAGTCCCGACACGGTATCTGTCGGCGATCTGTTTATTGGCGCCATTATCCCGGGCCTGCTGCTGGTTGGTTTGTATATCGCCTGGATTCTCACGCTGGCAATTGTGCGCCCCCAAGCCATGCCATCAGGTCGTGGCGATGATGCGGACGCTCCGGTTGGCGCTGCCCTTGCGCTGCGAGTCATGCAGGCGCTGCTGCCACCGCTATTCCTGATTCTTGCCGTGCTCGGCTCGATCATGGGGGGGCTCGCAACCCCGACCGAAGCCGCCGCCGTCGGCGCCGCCGGGGCGTTGCTGCTGGCCACTATCAAAGGGCAACTGGACTGGACGCGCCTGCGCGAAGTCGTCCGCAGCACGACGCGGATCAGCAGCATGGTATTTCTGATCCTGATCGGCGCGTCGGTTTTTTCGCTGGTGTTTCGCGGCTACGGCGGCGACGAGCTCGTGCGCGAGTTCCTGTTGGGACTGCCGGGCGGCACGGTGACTGCAGTTATCGTCGTAATGCTGGTGATGTTCCTGCTTGGATTTGTGCTCGACTTTATCGAGATCACGTTCGTCGTCGTACCGATCGTCGGTCCCGTGCTGTTGTCGCTGGGACTTGATCCAATCTGGCTCGGCATCATGATTGCGATCAATTTGCAGACTTCGTTCCTGACCCCGCCATTCGGTTTCGCGCTGTTCTACCTGCGCGGCGTGGCGCCTGCCGAGGTCCAGACGACGGCCATGTACCGTGGCGTGATTCCCTTTGTGTTGATCCAGCTGTTGGCGCTGCTGTTAATTGCCGTATGGCCAGCCCTGGCAACCTGGTTGCCCGCACAGGTTTATCGGTAACGCCAGCGCCGCCTAGGGCACTGCCGGACCGCCGCCGGTCCAGGAATGACAGTCGGCGCACAACGACAGGAACTCACCGTAGACGGCACTGCGCGTTTCGCTCGAATCAGCCTCGCCGCCAAGTTCACCGAGCTCGCGTACGCGTGTCAGCAAATAGTCGACCTTGGGCTCCTGCTCGGGCAACGCACCGATATCCGCCGATTCGACATCCACACTCGCCAGCACGCCGATACCATCGTTCCAGGCATTGTCGGACGGGCCGATCAGTCCTTCCCACATGCGATCAGCGGCCCACAAGTGACGGCGCATCTGGACGCGCACGCTGTCTCCCTCCGGTGCCGGACGCGTGGCGTCGTCGACGACGCCACTGACATTGTTGGCACGATGGCAGTCGCCACAGGTTCGTGCCATTTCACTCAGCGACGCGGCCGCAAAAACCAGGTGATTCGCAAACGCCGTGTCCAGCGCATGCTGACGCAATTCGGTGACATAGGGCTCCCAGCCAGCCGGCAGATCCGACGCTGGTTCGTGCTCAGCGAGCCAAACGGCCGGCTCACGCATACCGTCGATTTGCCCGGCGATAATGAATTGCTTCACTGCACGAATGGAGCTCATGTGCCGATGCATGTGTTCGCTCAGCGAGGCATCTGCCGATGCGGCACCGTGTTGTGCGGCAACAGCTACGAATGTCGCCGCTATCGCGGCGATGGCAACCGATGCGCGGGATAATCTGCACGTCTTCATATTCTCTCCCGGGTTTGGCAGCCGTCGGCGGCCACGCGCTCTGCCCAAGACACCGTCATCTTATCAGTGCTATGCCCACCGCATGGGTATATCCCGGCCCCGGGCCGTCAATCCAGCGGGACCTCCAATCCCAGGCGTTGATGCCAGGCCGCGATCGACTCGTCTGGATAGTGCGGGAACTGCTTGTCCTGGGGGTCCGCCATCAGCGGCACCCATGAGGCTTTCGAATCAAGCAGCAGGTGTGTGCGTTCCGGTGGCACGGGCAATTCCGAGTCGATCGCCGATGCGAATGGATGCAGCAACTCGGGCCATTCCGGGTCATAGACCCACAATGCGCTGCCGCAGTGCCCGCAGAAGCGGCGCTCACCCCGACTATCGCGTGTCTCGCCCGTTTTCTGATCGCGCAGCCGGGCATGGTAGACACGAATATTCTCCTCGCCCTCGACTTCCAGCGTCCGGGAATCGCCGCTGAGATTGATCGCGTAGCCGCCACCGCCCGCGGTCTTGCGGCAGATTGAGCAATAGCAGAGGTTGAATGGATACGGGTGGCGCGTCTGGACGCGAAACTTCACCCGCCGGCAATGACAGGAGCCTCTCAGTTCCATGTTTATTCCTCCAGCATTTCGTAGTTCGACCATTCGAAGCGCGGCGTGCAGATACACAGAAAGACCAGGTCCTCGTCGCCCGTGTTGCGGATACGCTGCGCGGCGCCCGCTGGAATCCATACGACGTTGCCGGCACAGACCGGCTGCGCTGGGATACCGTCGATCTCGACGAGACCCGTCCCGCTCAGCAGCACGTAGCGTTCCACCGTATCGCGCAGGCGATGCCTGCGGGTTACTGCACCCGGCACCACACGGGCGCGTGCAATGGAGACGGCTGGATCGGCATCGTCATTGGACAACTCCAGGATATGGCAGCGTTCAGCCGTCAAGTATTCGGCCTGTTCTGTGGTCTTTTTTATTGCCGCGTTCTTCATGCTGACTCACTCACGCCCCGATGCGTCAGGACCCACCGCGGCCTGCGAATTCGATGAACCCCAGCAATACTAGCAAGCCGGCAGCGGCGAAGAGCCGCAGCGGCAGAATCTGGTCTGAGCGCCTGACCAGGCGCGGGGCCAGCGCGGCGACACCGGCGAACATCGTCACGGCAATGCTGGTCCGCAAATTCGTGATATCCGGAAAGCTGAAGCACTGCCACGCGTGCCAGGCCAGCGCGGCCAATACGACAAACTGGAATCGTACCGGGTAGCGATCCTGGAACATTCCTCAGACCGGGCAACGCGTCAGCGTCACTTGACCGGGTAGATTTTCGCCATGTCCCGGATTGACCGCTTGATCAGGTCTTTGAGTATTCTTTGATCGATGTCGTCCAGGCGCCGAATATACAGACACGACTTCGCAGTTTTGTATTTGCCGAGTCGCTTCATCAATCCGCCGTAATTGCCGAAGCCATTCATGATGTAGATCGTGAGATTCCGCTTGCGCGGTGAAAACCCGGTAACCGGCCAGTCGCCTTCGCGACCCGACGCATATCTGTAGTGATACTCACCGTAGCCAACGATACTCGTGCCCCACATCCTCGGGCGCTTTCCCGTGACTTCACGAAAAATCTTCACCAGTTCCCGGCAATCGCGTCGCCGCTCGGGGTCGTCGACCGCCTTGATGAATTCACCGACTGGTTGTCGAGTTGGTTGAGTCTTGAGTGCCACTGCTGGTCGGCCGATCGATGCTGACAGCCAGGTACCGGTTCAAACGTCACGAATAACGTGGGCCGCGCAACCCGGGTGTCCGCCCGGACTATTTGTGGGCGATCGGCTTGTCGGTGAACAGGTAGTCCTTGAGCTCCTTGTCGAAGGTTGGATCGCGCCGGCGGATCCATTCCAGGACCATGGCCGCGTGTTCCTTCTCCTCGTCCCGGTTGTGCGCCAGGATCGCTTTCAGGTCGTCGTCCCTGCAGGCATCGACGCGCTGGTTGTACCAGTCGACGGCCTCCAGCTCCTCCATCAACGACACGATCGCGCGGTGCATATCCCGCGTCTCGTCGGTCAGCTCCGCAATTCGTTCGTGATAACCCTCGTTGGCCACGGCGATTCTCCGAGTTTCTTGTTTGCTGGTTGGATATTGCCCTGAGCTTGTCCAGCGTAGCCCAGAATATGTTTACTTGCTACCGTGCGGTCGCGGACTATACGCCCGTAATTACATGAGCGTGGACGTCGGCGCCGATATTGATGCTGTCGGCGCGATCAGCACGACCATTATTCCGGTACCCGCGGCCGCCTGGCTGATGGGATCAGCGCTCGGAATTCTTGGCTTCTGGGGGCGGAAAAAGAAAATGGGCGCCCACGCCTAGCTCTCGAAGAGACTTTAATTGTCGTGGGCCCCGTAGAGAAATTGCAGTGTAGTCGAGACCGTGTGGCAGGGCTATGACACCAGTCACAGTTGTCGCCATCGACTAGCGCTGTTCAGCCCGCATCCCCCACCAGCAAGTCCGGCGCGGTTGGCCGGTTCCGAGCCTCGGCCTGCTGGATGCGCCACAGCTCTGCATACTTGCCATCCTGTGTCAGCAGCTCGCGGTGACTGCCCTGCTCGACCACTGCGCCATGATCGAGCACGACGATCCGGTCCGCATCGACAACGGTCGAGAGCCGGTGAGCGATCACGAGACTGGTATGGCCGGCCGAGATGTTCTCGATGGCTGCCAGGATCGCCTGCTCGGACTTGCTGTCCAGCGACGACGTAGCTTCGTCAAAGATCAGGATTGGCGGCTGCTTGAGCATGGCCCGCGCAATCGCGACGCGCTGTTTTTCGCCCCCCGACAATTTCAGCCCGCGCTCACCGACCAACGTGTCGCCACCCTTCGGCAAACTGGCGATGAACTGCGCCAGGTTGGCGAGGTTGATCGCGTCCCAGACTTCGTCGTCGGTGGCTTCCGGTCGCCCGTAGCGCACGTTCTCGAAAATGCTGTCGTTGAACAACACGGTGTCCTGGGGGACGATGCCGATCGCGGCCCGCAGCGAGTGCTGCGTTACCCGACGCAGGTCCTGACCATCGATCGTGACCCGACCGGCGTCCGGATCGTAAAAGCGAAACACCAGTTTCATTAATGTGGACTTGCCGGCACCGCTGGCGCCAACCACCGCGATTTTCTGGCCGGGCGGCACCGCGAAACTCACGTCATTCAGAATCCGGCGGTCCGGCCGGTAACCGAATGTGACATTGTCGAAACGCAGTTCCCCGCGACTGATTTCGAGATCGCGCGCATCGTCGGCATCCCGGATACCCGGCTCGACCGCGAGCAATTCGAACATGCGCTCGATGTTGGCCATGGAACCTTTGATTTCCCGGTAGATGAACCCGAGAAACCCGAGCGGCATGAACAGCTGGATCATGAAGGCGTTGACCAGCACCAGGTCACCGAGCGTAATTTCCTGCGCCCGGACCTGGAAGGCCGCCAGCCCGATCATACTGGTCTGCGCGACCGCGATAATCATTGCCTGGCCGCTGTTCAGCGTGAATACCGACAACCGGTTCTTGCGCCGCGCAATCTCCCATTTTTCCAGCTCCGTATCGTAGCGCTGCGCTTCGAATTCCTCGTTGGTGAAATATTTTACGGTCTCGAAATTCATCAGGCTGTCGATCGCACGCGTATTGCTGGATGAATCAGCTTCGTTGGCCTCGCGCACAAACTGCGTGCGCCATTCGGTCGCGCGCGCCGAGAACACGCCATAGGCCGTCACCGCGAACAGCGTAATCACCGCGTAGCTCACGCCATAGTTCGCCAGCAGGATGCCGACGACCATCACGATTTCGAAAATGGTCGGCGCAATGTTGAATACAAAGAAACGCATCAGGAAGCTGATGCCGGTGACGCCACGCTCGATATCCCGGGCCAGGCCGCCCGTCTGGCGATTCAGGTGAAAATCCAGGTCCAGAGCGTGCAGGTGCCGGAATACCTGCAACCCGATCCGGCGCATGGCCCGCTCGGTGACCCGACCGAACACCGTGTCCCGAATCTCGCCAAACAGCGTATTGGCAAACCGGGCCAGGCCGTAGGCGATGACCAGGAACAACAGCACGGTCGTCGCCGGTGACGGGCCCTTGCTGATGTCCAGCGAGTCGACGAGGTATTTCTGCAGGAACGGAATAACCAGGATTGCGCCCTTCGCCGCAATCAGGAACAACAGCGCCAGAAACACCCGCGCGCGGTATTCCCACAGGTAGGGCGTCAGCGCATTGAGCACGCGCCAGCTGAAACGCTGTTCCGGTTCGTTGGAAAAATTGCCGTGGCGCATGCGTCGTTATGGTTCGCGCGGGTCTCGCGCCGGATCAATCGTACAGGTGGCAGCTCACCAGGTGTTCTGGCTCGGCAGATCCTGTGCGTTCCAGGTCCGGCGCCAACTGGCGGCATTTGTCCATGACTTTCGGACACCGGGTATGGAACGGGCAGCCCGACGGCGGGTTCATCGGCGACGGGACTTCACCCTCCAGGATAATGCGCTTGCGCCTGGTCTTCGGGTCCGGCACCGGCACCGCGGACAGCAAAGCCTGCGTGTAGGGATGCTTCGGATCCGTATAAAGGTCGGTGGCGGATGCCTGCTCGACGAGTTTGCCCAGGTACATGACGCCGATCACGTCGCTGACATGTTGAATCACGGCCAGGTCATGCGCGATGAACAAAAAAGCAATGTCGTGTGCGGCCTGCAGTTCCTCGATTAGGTTCAGAATCTGGCTCTGCACCGATACGTCCAGCGCCGACACCGGCTCATCTGCAACGATCAGTTCCGGGTTCAGGGCCAGCGCGCGGGCGATACCGACCCGCTGGCGCTGGCCGCCCGAAAACTCGTGCGGGTAACGATTCAGCGCGCGCGGGCTCATGCCCACAACGTCGAGCAACATTTTCACTTTTTCCTCGCGCTCTGCCGGCGTGCCGATACGATGCACGTCCAGCGGCTCGCGAATCGTCTGCGCCACGGTACGGCGCGGGCTGAGCGACGCGTACGGGTCCTGGAAAATCATCTGCATCCGGCGCCGATAGGGCATCAGGTCCTGGCGATCCAGGTTGGCGATGTTCTCACCGTCCAGCACAACCTCACCGTCGGTCGGATCGTGCAGACGAATGATGGCGCGGCCAAGCGTGCTCTTGCCGCAGCCGCTCTCCCCGACGAGGCCGAAAGTGCGGCCACGCTCCAGCGTAAAACTCACGCCGTCGACCGCACGGACGTTCGCCACGACACGCCGGAGCAGCCCGCCGCGCACCGGAAAATACTTTCTCAGGTCGCGGACCTGCAACATGGGCGATGTCCCGGCGGCGTTCATGCCGCACCTTCCCACGGGTGGAAACACGCAAACGCCGCGTCACCATCCCGTCGAAGATCCGGCTCGGCCGCGCGGCATTCGTTGGTTGCCCGCGCACAGCGATCAGCGAAGCGGCAACCCGACGGTAAATGCAACAGGTCGGGCACACGCCCTTCAATGGTCGGCAGCCGATCGAGTTTGTCCGCGCGGATACGCGGAATGGAATCGAGCAAACCGTGCGTGTATGGATGACGCGGGCGGTCAAACAACGGTTCGATCGGCGCTTTTTCCACAATCTTGCCGCAGTACATGACGATTGCGCGCCGGCAGGTTTCAGCGACGACACCGAGATCATGCGTAATCAGGATCACGGCCATGCCGAACTCATCCTGCAGGGCGTTGATCAATTCCAGCACCTGCGCCTGGGTCGTGACGTCCAGTGCCGTCGACGGCTCGTCAGCCACCAGCAACTTCGGGCCGCAGGACAGCGCCATCGCAATCATCACGCGCTGGCGCATACCGCCGGATAACTGGTGCGGGTACTCATCGATGCGGCGCGCCGCGGCCGGGATGCCGACCTTGCCGAGCATGTCGATGGCCTCCCGCCGGGCCTGCTCGGCGGTCAGGCCCTTGTGCCGCTTCAGCACATCCGTCATCTGGCTGCCGACCGTGAAAACCGGGTTCAGCGCGGTCATGGGTTCCTGGAAGATCATCGAAATGTCGCTGCCGCGCACGGCGCGCAGCGCTTCCTCGTCGAGCCCGACCAGTTCGCGACCGGCAAACTGGATTGAACCGGCCGCAATCCGGCCAGGCGGACTCGGAATCAAGCCGAGGATTGCGAGCCCCGTAACAGTCTTGCCGCAGCCTGATTCGCCAACAATCCCGACGGTTTCATTCTCGTGCACATCGAAGCTGATGCCGTCGACCGCTCGCACGGTGCCCTGTGGCGTGGCAAATTCCACGGCCAGATCGCGAACGCGCAACAGCGGTGTACCGCGAGAGACGCTCATTCGCCGGCTACCGTACGCGGATCCAGCGCATCCTGTAGCGCGTCGCTGAACATGTTGAAGGCCATCACCAGCCCGAACAGCAGCGCGGAAGCGGCCAGGAAGTTATTGAAGAAACCCGCCAGCACCTCACGCGTGCTCTCCGCAATCATCAATCCCCAGCTCATGCCTTCCTTCACACCGATACCGAGGAAACTCAGGATGACTTCGCTTTTGATCGCCGCAACGAAAGTAATGGTCGCCTGGACCAGCAGGATGTGGGAAGTATTCGGCAGGATATGGCGAAAGATAATCACGACCTCCGGCACGCCGATCGCGTGTGCTGCCTCAACGTACTCCTGGCCGCGCAGCTTGATGACTTCACCGCGAATCAGGCGGCCTGCCGTGATCCAGAACGTTGCGATCATCGCAATGTGCATCGCGTAAGGTGTATCGCCGAGCGAATACGCAATCGCGGCGACGAAGAGGATGAACGGGATCGAATCCAGTACGCCCATGATCCAGATGATCAGTTCGTCGATCCACGACCCGCTGAAAAAGCCCGCCAGCGCGCCCAGCACACCACCGAGCGCAGTCGCCAGCACGGCCACCACCAGGCCCACTTCGAACGATGTACGGGTGCTGTAGATAGCGCGGTCGAAAATATCCTGACCGATGATGTTTGTGCCGAACCAGTGATCGGCCGACGGAGCCTCCCACTTGCCGCCTTCCAGCTCGGCCCAGCTCGTCGCCCACCAGCCGAAGATCACACCGATCGCCACCACCATATAAACCAGCACGACAGCCAGCGACCACATGCCGGCACGATCCCGGCGAAACTTGTAGACCGCTTTGGACCACAGCGATTCGCGGTGCCCGGAAACATCGTCCAGCGCGTGCAGCTGATCGGCACGCGTGCTCATCGCAGCGACACCCGCGGGTCGACCGCCCGATACAGGATATCCGTCAATAGCTGCGCGGCGACCAGCAGGATCGCCGTCAGTGCGACCACGGCCTTCAGTACGGGCTGATCGCCGGTCGTGATTGCATCATAGGTCGCTTTGCCCACGCCGGGAATACCGAAATACTGCTCGATCAACAGGCTGCCGCTGATGATCACGAACGGAATGGAGAACATGATGCGCGTGATGATCGGAATCAGCGCGTTCTTCAGGATCAGCTTGTAGTAAAGCTGCGCCGGCGGCACACCGAAGGCACGCGCCGTGCGCACGTGATCCCGATTCATCTCCTCGACGATCACCGAGCGGTAGAAACGCGTGTTGTAACCGAGCGCGACAAAGACCATGGCAAGCGTCGGCACCGTCACGTACCTCACGTAGTCCCCGAAGGTGTCCATGCTCCAACCGCGCACCGGGAACAGGTTCAGACCGAAACTCGACGAGAAGATGATCTGGAAGGCAATGATCACGATCAGGAAACTGATGCTCATGCCCACCGCTGCCGAAGCCATGATGAACTTGTCCGGCGCACCGCCACGATAGAAGGCGGCCAGCAATCCCAGCAGCACACCCAGTAAATTTCCCAGGATGAACCCTGGCAACGACAGCGCAGCCGACACCGGAATGGTCCGGGCCAGCAGCCCGGTCACCGGCTCGCCGGTGGACTCGGAACGGCCAAAATCGAAAGTCACCAGCTCGCGCAAATATTCTGCATAGCGGACCACGAACGGCTTGTTGTAGCCAAGTTGCTCGCGGACTTCGGCGATTTCCTCGGCCGTCGGATTCTTGCCGAGCAGGTCGAAGGTCTTGTCCGGACCGAAGTAGACCATCAACAGGAAACTGATCAGCGTCACACCGATGATCAGCGGAATGCCGGCAATGATTTTGCGAATCGAGTACTGCAGCAGTTCCATCAGGGAATCCCGGCTGACCGGGCGGCCTGACGAATGCCACCCGCACCGTCCGACAGCGCGATGAACGGATACTGGAATCCACCGACCATGCCACCCGCCGGATGCATCACGACCTCACGATGCCAGATGGGGATGCGGGTGCGTGACAGGCCGATAATGGTGACGCAATCGCCGATCAGGATCCGGTTCATGCGCCGATAGATCTCGGTACGTTCCGGCGACGGTTGCATCACGGCGGCCTGCTCGTAAAGCGCGTTGTATTCGGGATTGTTGTAATTGGTCAGGTTCGATCCGGGCGCCCGGTACGGTCCATAGAACAGTTGCAACGTATTCTGGGCATCCGGGTAGTCGAGACCCCATCCCAGCCCGATATACGGCAGGCGGCTCTCGCGCCATTGCCGGTTCAGATCGCCAAATGTAGCGAACTGTTTGAGAATTATTTTCTCGCGCGGCCAGCCAATTTCGACCAGCCAGGCCCGCGCCTGTTCGAAGAACTGCCGGTACACGACACCCGAACCGGTGCCGTAGAGCAGCTCGGGCAGATTCTCCGGGGTCCAGCCGTTTTCGGCGAGCAAGCGCCGGGCGCCGGAAACATCCCGGGTCACACTATCGCGCGACAGCTCCGGATCAAATTCCGGCACCACGGGCGGAATAGCTCCTGGGAAAATGACCCCGAGGCCAAAATAGAAGCTCTCGTTTCGCGCATTCCAGTCGAATGCCTTGATCATCGCGCAGCGCAGTGCGTGATTGCGTTTTTCCTGGGCCGGGTCCGGGTGATAACCGAACTCCGGAAAGTCCATGTTGATCCCCTGGTACACAAAGCCTGTCTCGATCTCCGAAGTAATGTGATATTTTTCGGCCAAGTCCTCCCGCAACGTGACCGGCCGCTTCGACGCCAGCACGGAATCCGCCAGTTCGACCGGCAGACCGGTGATCTGCACCTCGTTTCCCTTGGTAAACGAGTTCCACATCGCCGCACTATCCTGGATGAAATCGATTTCGAAACGATCCACGAACGGCGGCGTCTGCCCGTGAATGGCCGCGACGCCCGAGAACCCCTGGGTTTCCTCGTCGTAGCCCTCTGCGTAGATGTCCACCGGTTGCCAGCGCCAATTCTGATTCGGTTCCATGACCACGCGCGTCTTGTCGAAGGAAACAAGTCGAAAAGGTCCGGAGCCGATGGGCCGCAGCGCCAGGTCCCGACCGTATTTCTCTACCGCCTCGCGCGGTACGACAGCGGAATAACCCTGCGCGAGAGTGAAAGGCAACTGCGGATAGGGCCGCACTAGCTTGATCTGCAGCGTGTAGCGATCCAGCGCGCGCAGGCCTTCGATGTCCTGCTCGTAATCGGACCCGGCATCTTTCCATTCATCCAGGCCGGCAACCTTCCCCTGCCATAACCAGGCCCCCTGTGGTCGCATCGCGGGATCGAAGTGTCGTTTGATCGAATAGACCACATCCTCGGCAACGACCTCCCGGCCCTTGCCATCCGGGAAGACAGGGTCATCGATGAAGTACACGCCGGGCTTCAGCCGAACCGTGTAGGTCAGACCGTCCGCCGAGATCTCCGGCATTGCCGCCGCCAGGTTGGTTTTCAGCTCGAAGGGACGAGCCAGATACTTGTAGGCATACAACGTGTCGTACACATTGATCACGATCATGTTGGTATACGCCGTCGCGGACTGCACCGGATCGAGACTCGTCGGCACACCATTGGTTGAATGGCGGTACACGCGCAGACCCGGATCCGCTGCGTCCTGTCGACCGTCGCTTCCACAGCCGACCAACAGTGCCGCGCCAAATAGCAGCAGGGCGCACACCGCGCGCAGTGAGACGAGTCGATTCATCAACCGCCGCGCGCGTTCAGCATGGCTTGTTCAGAAATGGCGCTCCAGCCCGCTGCCGATTCGCGATAGGCAGCGAAAGAATCATGGATGCGAGCGGCAGCCGGGTCGCGCTGGACCAGGTCCTGCAAGACTTCATCTGCGATGCGGCGCAGTTCGTCGAGCACCTCCGGCGGAAAAGACCGGATTTCGACCTGGCCTTCGGCGCGAAGCTTGTCCAGCGACTGCGCGTTACGCGCAACGAATTCAGCGGTCATCTGATCGTTAATGGCACTGCACGCAATCCCAACAATGGCCTTGAGATCCTCCGGCAGCGATAGCCACGCGTCACGATTCACCGTGCATTCCAGCACCGGCCCGGGCTCCTGCCAGCCCGGGTAGTAGTAGTACCGCGCGGCCTGGTGCAAACCAAACGCGACATCGTTGTAGGGGCCGATCCATTCTGTCGCATCGATACTGCCCGTCTGCAGCGCCGTAAAAATATCAGCGCCCGGCAGGTTGACCGGCGTGCCACCGGCGCGCTTCAACACTTCCCCACCCAGGCCCGGAATCCGCATTTTCAATCCCTGCAAATCATCGAGACTGTTGATTTCGCGGTTGAACCAGCCACCCATCTGCACGCCGGTATTGCCGGCTGGAAACGGCACCAGGTTGAACTGCTCGTAGAGCTCCTGGTAGAGCTCCAGCCCACCGCCGTGATACATCCAGCCGTTCATTTCCATGGCCGTCATGCCGAATGGAATCGCGGTAAAGAGCTGCGCCGCCTCGGTCTTTCCCTTCCAGTAATAGGCCGACCCGTGGCCCATTTCCGCAGTGCCGCTGGACACCGTGTCGAAGACCTCGAACGCTGGAACGAGTTCCCCGGCGGCGTACACCTTGATACGCAGGCGTCCGCCGGACGCGGCTTCGATCATCTCCACCAGTTTCAATACGCCGGTGCCAAGCCCGGGGAAATTCGGTGGCCAGGTCGTGACGAGTTTCCAGTCGAAGCGCTCCGCCGGCCCGGACCCGGGCCCACAGTCGGCCTGTTCACCGGCACACCCTGCCAGGGCGACGGCGCCGGCCGCCAGCAATTCTCTACGCTTCATTTGGTAACTCCGCAGAAACAGCAGGGCGCCATATTAGTCATCTGCCCACAGGCAGTCCACATGACGATTCCCGTCGAAAGGCCTGTCCCAATTGCGGGAGAATAGCCCGCGAAATGAGACAAGTTTTCCCACCTTTTGGCACCAATAGGCCGATTTTTCTGAACAAATCTCCACATACTTTTATTTTTGTAGATTAGTGGGACAAAGCCCTCAGTTATTGCTCTGTCTTGCCTCATTCGCCCACCTGGCCTGCCCCACGTTTTCGACTGTTAGGATCCCCATCCCGTTCCGAAAATACAGAAATCCTTGATTGGGCTCATTCAACGCGTGACCCGCGCCCGTGTGGACGTGGCCGGCCGGACCATCGGTGAAATCGACCGGGGCCTGCTGGTTTTGGTGGGTGTGCAACGCGGCGACGGTGAGAAACAGGCCCGGCGGCTGGCCGAACGCCTGCTGGCTTACCGGGTATTCCCGGACGAAGACGGGCGCATGAACCTCGACGTGCGAGCCATCGATGGCGGTCTGTTGCTCGTGCCCCAGTTCACGCTCGCGGCCGACACCGGGCGCGGTAACCGTGCCAGCTTCACCCGCGCAGCGGACCCCGCCGACGGGGAAGCATTATTCGACCTGCTGGTGCGCAACATCCGCACAACGTGGTCCCGGGTCGCCACCGGGCAGTTTGGCGCGGACATGGCGGTGACCCTGACCAACGACGGGCCGGTCACGTTCTGGCTGGAAGTCCCACCGGACGAGGCCCGGTAGCGCCGGGAATGTGCGCCACAACACCCGGGAGCCCGCGGCATTTGGCGTATCATTGGCAAATGACCGGCAGTCGCGGACTGCCAACAAGCATGGAGCAAAACAAATGGGTTTAGGCGGTATCAGCCTCTGGCAATTGTTAATCATCCTGCTGATCGTGGTGCTGCTGTTCGGCACCAAGAAGCTCGGCACGATCGGTGGCGATCTGGGCAAGGCGGTAAAGGGCTTCCGCAGCGCGATGGGCGACGCGGACAAGGACGAAGATCCGAAGCAGCTCGACGAGCCGGATGCCGAGTTCAGCGAGGCCACCCATGAGCGGGAGGCCGACGGCAGCAAGACATCCTGATTCAGCATGTTCGATATCGGCTTTTGGGAACTGCTGATCCTGTTCGGCCTCGGACTCGTCGTGCTGGGGCCCGAGCGTCTGCCGCGCGTGGCTGTCCAGGTCGGGAACTGGGCGGGGCAGGCGCGCCGCATGGCGCGCAGCCTGACCGCGCAGATGCGCGCCGAACTCGATCTCGACCAGCAGATCGGTGGCGGCAGCTATCGACCGAACCGGCCGAAGCCTTCGACCAGCTATAACCGGCCCGGCGTCGACGACCTGAAACCGGCCGCCAGCTCTCAGGAGAATTCCGAGGCCGAAAGTGAATCCAGCCGCGGTTCGGCGGGCGACCCGGAAACAGAAAAGAGCGGCTGAAGCGCCGTCGCCCTGTTATGGCCGACTCACAATACGACGCCAGCAAACAGCCTGAGGAAGAGGAAGAGCAGCTCGAGGAAGCGACGCTGCTATCTCACCTGATCGAACTGCGTTCGCGATTGATGAAGGCTTTCGGCGCCGTGCTGGTGGTCTTTATTTGCCTGATCCCGTTCGCCGAGCGGGTCTTTTCTTTGGTAGCCAATCCATTGATGGAGAAGCTGCCCGAAAACTCCACGATGATCGCGACCCAGGTCGCTTCGCCTTTCCTGACGCCGTTCAAGACGTCGCTGTTCGTCGCGCTGTTTATTGCGATGCCGGTCGTGATCTACCAGGCGTGGGCATTCGTTGCTCCCGGTCTGTACCGACGCGAAAAACGTTTCGCGATTCCGCTGGTCCTGTCCAGCATCGTGTTGTTTTACTGCGGCGTGGCTTTCGCGTATTTCGTCGTATTCCCGCTGATGTTTGCGTTCTTCACGGCCGTGACGCCGGAAGGCGTCACGATGATGACCGACATCGCGAGCTACCTGGATTTCATCCTGGTGATTTTTCTCGCCTTCGGGATTGCGTTCGAAGTGCCCATTGCCACCGTCATGATGGTCGCATCCGGGCTGACGACGCCCGACAAGCTTGCCACCAAGCGACCGTACGTGTTCCTCGGCGCGTTCGTGGTTGGCATGCTGCTGACCCCGCCGGACGTGATCAGCCAAACGCTGCTCGCCGTGCCCATCTACGTGTTGTTCGAGGCCGGTATCTTCATGAGCCGCTTCATGCTGCCCAGTGAATCCGAGAAAGCCGATAACGAAACCGTCGGCGACAAGCCCGCCTGATTCGCGTGTCGACTGACGCGCGACAAGTTTCAGCTACCCGTTCGTTGTTTCCCGGCCACCCGGCCGGTTTGCAGACCCTGTTCTTTACGGAAATGTGGGAGCGCTTCAGCTATTACGGCATGCGCGCGCTGCTGGTGCTGTTCATGGTGGACGCGGTGCAGACCGGCGGGCTGGGCCTGAATGACCAGACTGCCACAGCAATCTACGGCATCTACACCGCCGCGGTCTACCTGGTCAGCCTGCCCGGCGGCTGGATTGCCGATCGGCTGCTCGGCGCGAAGCAGTCAATCTGGTACGGCGGTATCGTGATCATGCTGGGGCATTTCACGCTGGCCATTCCATCGCCCTACGCGTTTTTCCTCGGCCTGCTGTTCGTGATCCTGGGCACCGGGCTGCTGAAGCCAAACATCAGCGCCGTGGTCGGCGCACTCTACGCGCCCGGCGATCCGCGGCGGGATGCCGGCTTCACGATCTATTACATGGGCATCAATATCGGCGCTGCGATCGGGCCATTGATCTGCAGCACGCTCGGCGAAAGCAGTGACTGGGGCTGGCATTACGGTTTCGCCGCCGCCGGCGTCGGCATGTTGCTCGGGCTGATCCAGTTTCGCCTGTCGAGCTGGCGACTCGGCGATGCCGGTCAGCCGCCGCACTCGCGGAACATTGACGCAACACGGGCCGCAGCAATCCGGCGCGACTGGACCAGGGTCATCGTTGGCCTGGTATCGCTCGCCATTCTCGTCGCGCTGTTGATGAGCGGCACGCTCGAAGTCAATCCCGTAACTCTGGCTCGCAACAGTACCGTGTTCATCGGTCTCATTGCGCTGGCGTATTTTATCTACCTCTACCGGTTCGCCGGCCTGGATCAGCTGGAACGAAATCGCTTGCTGGTGATCGGTATCCTGTTCTTTGGTTCGGCGCTGTTCTGGGCCGGTTTCGAACAGGCTGGTTCATCATTGAACCTGTTTGCGGAGCGTTTCACCGACCGCATGCTGGGCGCGTTCGAAATCCCGGCCGGCTGGTTCCAGAGTCTGAACCCGGCCTTCATCATCTTGCTGGCTCCGGTGTACGCCAGCCTGTGGGTCGCACTGGCCCGTCGCAATCTCGAGCCATCGACGCCGCTGAAGTTTGGCCTGGGCCTGATTACGCTGGGACTGGGATTCGCGGTCATGCTATTTGCCGCGCGCCTGGTCGTCGACGGGAATACCGTGTTGCCGACATGGCTGTTCTTTACGTACCTGCTGCACACCATGGGTGAGCTCGCGCTGAGCCCGGTGGGCCTGTCGGCGACGACCAAGCTGGCGCCGCGACGCTTCGTCGGCCAGATGATGGGTTTCTGGTTTCTCAGTATGTCGATGGGTAATCTCCTGGCTGGCCTGGTGGCAGGCCGGTTCGATGCGGAGGCAGTCAGCGAAATGCCCGGGCTCTACACGCAGATCGTTCTCACAACCGTCGGCGGCGGTCTCCTGATGCTCGCGTTCAGTCGACCGATTCGTCGGCTGATGGGCAACCCGGAGCAGTCATCGAATTCATGACACAGGATCTGCCTCAACTCACGCTGAAAGCTGTCCTCCTCGGCATCGTCCTGTCGATCGTGCTGGCCGCAGCGAATGCATACCTCGGGCTGTTCGCCGGCATGACGGTATCGGCATCGATCCCCGCCGCGGTCATTTCCATGGGATTGCTGCGCCTGTTTCGCGAATCGAACATCCTCGAGAACAACATCGTCCAGACCGCCGCGTCGGCCGGCGAGTCACTGGCCGCCGGTGTGATTTTCACCATGCCGGCGCTGGTCATTCTCGATTACTGGGACGTGTTCGACTATTGGTGGGTTTGCGCTATCGCCGGCGTCGGCGGCCTGCTCGGCGTGATGTTCACGGTGCCGTTGCGACGCTCATTGATCGTCGAGCAACCGCTCGTGTTCCCGGAGGGCACGGCAACTGCGGAAGTGCTGCGCGTGGGCGACGACCCCAGTCGCGGGATCCGCTATCTGGCCATTGCTGCCTTGATTGGCGCCGGCGTAAAACTGGCGGAAACCGGGCTGCAACTCTGGAACGGGATTGTGCAGACCGCCACATTCCTAGGCCAGCAAACCATCGGCTACGTCGGTACCAACCTGTCGCCGGCCTTGATCAGCGTCGGCTATATCGTCGGTTTGAATATCGCCGTGCTGATTTTTCTCGGTGGCACGGTGTCATGGTACGTCGCCATTCCGATCTACAGCACTTTTTTCATCGATGGCGACCCGGCGCTGGCCGCCAAACTCGCGGCCGGCACACCCGCTGTGGACCTGGCTTTCGACATCTGGTCCAGCAAGGTCCGTTACCTGGGCGTCGGCGCCATGCTGGTCGGCGGCATCTGGGCGCTGGTTTCCATGCGGCAGTCGCTCGTCTCCGGCGTGCGCAGCGGCCTCGCGCAATATCGGGATCGTGCGACGACGCCAACGGATCATCGCGACCACGACACGCCGATGCCCTTCGTGCTGACCGGCATCGCGGTCTTCGTGATCCCGATGTTCTTCCTGTACCAGAATATTGTCGACAGCGTGAGCCTGGGCCTGATCATGACCCTGGTGATGGTCGTGGCCGGTTTCCTGTTCGCGTCCGTAGCGGCCTACATGGCCGGACTGGTGGGTTCGTCCAATAATCCGATTTCCGGTATCACCATCGCGACCATCCTCTTTGCCTCCCTGTTGCTGCTCTGGCTGATGGGCCCGACCAGCGTGGGTCCGGCGGCCGCAATCATGATCGGCGGCGTCGTTTGCTGTGGCGCTGCGATCGCGGGCGACAACATGCAGGATCTGAAGGCCGGCAACATCGTCGGCGCCACGCCATGGAAACAGCAGGTGATGCAGGCAGTCGGTGTTCTGTCAGCGGTGTTTTTCCTCGCGCCCATATTGAACCTGCTGTTGCAGGCTTACGGCATTGGCGTGCCGACCGCCGAGCATCCGGAGCCGTTGCTCGCACCGCAGGCAACCCTGATGGCGTCGGTGGCGCTCGGCGTTTTTGGCGGTGGTCTGCCCTGGACCATGGTCGCGATCGGCGCCGCTATCGGCATCGTCATTATCGTGATCGACGAAATTCTGCGCGCCCGGGAAAGCAGTTTCCGGGCGCCCGTTCTCGCCGTCGCCGTGGGCATCTACCTGCCACTGGAGCTGTCGGTCCCGATCCTGGCGGGCGGCCTTATCGCGCATGCGGTCGCGCGCCTGGCCGACAATCCGGACAAGGTTCGGACCGGCAGCGGCATGCTGTTCGCGGCCGGCCTGATCACCGGCGAGGCGTTGATGGGCATCCTTCTCGCCATTCCGATCGTGGTCACGGGTGAATCCGATTGGCTCGCCGCACCAGCAGGCTGGCAACCAGGCAGCGTGGCCGGCCTGCTGACGATCGCCGGCATTATGCTTATGCTGTACCGGGCGGGCCGCTCGGCAGCTTGATCACGGACTGTAATTACAGTCGCTCAGGGGAGAACAACAAATGTCCGCCTATATTCTGGCGCTCTGCAAGGTCACCAATCCGCACGAGGATTTCAAGAAGTATTCCGCCCGCTCTGCCGAGCTGGTCCACAAACACGGCGGCACGTACATCGTGCGCGGTCCGAAGAAACGGCTGATCAAGGGTGAACTGCTGGACGACCAGGTCGTCATCATCATCCAGTTTCCGAACTTCGCCCAGCTCGAGGAATTCGTGGATGATCCCGAGTACGTCAATGAGGTGGCACCGTTGCGCGAGGGCTCGGGCGTGTACCATTTTGCGGCCTACGAGGGAGCCCCGCTAAACATGCAATGAGCGCAGCGGCAGATCCTAATCCTCGATCATCATAAAGGTCCCCTGCGCCTCGGCCACTGCCACGCCATCGGTCGCGCGCGTTGCTATTGCTTCCAGGATTGCCAGGCGGCCCTTGCGTTTCACGAGCTTGCCGCTCAACTCGAGCAATGTGCCGAGCGCCACTGGTTCCCGGTAGCGAATCTCTCCCTTGGCCGTGTGAGCGCGCACGCCCTGCAGGAACAGCCAGTTGGCCATGACATCGTCCAGCACGCTGAACAGGATGCCGCCATGTGTCTGGTCGTCATAGCCGCAGTGATTGGGGCCCGGGGTGAAACGACTGCGACAGATGTCGCCGTCCAGTCGGAACTCGAGTTGCAAACCATCCGGATTGTCGGGGCCACAGACAAAACACCGATTGCCGTCCGGCCGGCCGCGTTCTGAATCATTCATGCTCGAACCTCCGCCTGGCGAGCCGGCCGAATTGCGCCCGCACCGGCCATCCCGCATTCTATGTCAGCCGCAATCGCAGGCGCGTGCCTGGGCGCGCCGTCCTCCCGGGAGAACGCCAATGGTCTACGACAACGACAATATTTTCGCGAAAATTCTGCGCGGCGAAATGCCGTCAACGCGGGTGTTCGAGGACGCCGACACGCTCGCGATTATGGATGTCATGCCGCAGGCGGACGGACATACTCTGATTCTGCCCAAAACGCCGGCCGCCGACCTGTTCGAATTACCCGACCGGGCATCGACAGCAGTAATGCGCACCACGAAAATCGTGGCTGAGGCGGTGAGCCGCGCTTTTAACGCCGACGGCATCCGTCTGATGCAGTTGAATGGCCCCGCCGCCGGCCAGACCGTGTTCCACTTTCACATGCACATCATTCCCTGCCATGCGGATCGCCCGCTGCGGCGCCACGTGGGCGAAATGGCCGACCCGGCCACGCTGGAAGCACATGCCGATCTGATTCGGGCGGCTCTGGGTGCCGGTTGACCGGCGCGTCGTCAACTGTCGGCAGGCGGTTTTGGCGACGGGCGCATGCGTACTTTTTCAACCGTGATCAGGCCGCCGGGCATGGCTGCGTCGAGCACCTTCATGAAGGCCTCGACTTTCCCTGCCTCGTCGACCACTTCGACAACCAGCGGCAGATCTGTCGACAGCCGCAGCACTCGCGCGGTATGAATGTGGGAGCCGGCACCATAGCCTTCGAGACCCCGCAGCACAGTTACCCCGGCCAGCTTGCGCCGGTGCGCCTCGTCCACGATCCAGTGAAATAGCGGCTTGCCTTCCTGACGATCGGCCTCGCCGATAAACACCCGCAGTAACAGCCCGTCTTGCAGATCCATGGCTCTGTCCTCAGATCATTCTGGCCGCGACATAGCCAGCATAGGCCGCGACGAGTCCCAACACCACGTGCAACACAATATTGGCGAGTACTTTCAGTAGTTCGCCGTCCTGGCCCAATTGCAGAGACTCGTATGCAAAGGTGGAATAAGTCGTAAAGCCACCCAGCAGTCCGACCATCAGCAGCAGGCGCTGACCCGGCTCGAGTACCTGGCGGTAGTCGGCCAGACCGCCCAGCACGCCAATCAGCAGGCAGCCCAACAGGTTTACGGTCAGTGTGCCAATCGGGAATCCGCCGCTGGGCGACAGCCGCTGTGCCCAGCCGCCGATTACAAACCGCAGAATCGACCCGACAAAACCCCCGGCGCCGACCAGCAGCAACTGCTTGAAATAGATCACTCCAGGCTATCCACAGCCTGGTAGTCGGCGATGCGCGTCGGCGCTTGGTGGCGAATCAGCTCGGCAACCGGCACCAGTTCAATGCCTTCGCCACGCAATCTGGGCAGGACCCATTCGAGGTAAGCCAGTGTCTCGTCATAGGGATGGCCGATGGCGACCGCGGAGCCATGCAGTCGGGCCAGGGCTTTCAGCCGGTTGAATTCCCGATCGATCTCCCGGGGATCAGTGCTGTTGTCGAGAAAGACATTGCGCCGGGTCGCCGGCACGCCGACTTCGGCTGCCATTCGCTGCGCCACGCTGGATGCCGTGGTGCGACTATCGACAAAAAACAGATCGCCGCGCCGCTGCAGCTCCGTCATCAGCCAGTGCATATGACCCGGATGTTGCGTGAGCAGGCTGCCCATGTGCGTGTTCACGCCGGCTACATTCGGAATGGAGTTGAGATTCGCCGTCAGGATTCCGGCGAGCTGTCGGCGGGTGTTGTCGAGGTCGATGCCGCCGAGACCGGCGGGCAATGCTTCACCGATCGGTTGCAGCGGCAAATGCAACAGCACTTCCTTGCCCAGCTGCGGCGCGCGTTTGCCGATGTACTGCGCCAACGGCGTATGCGGCAGAACCGCACAGGCGATTGGGCCGTCGAGCGCCAGCGTGCGATCCGCGGCGGCTCTCAGGTTGCCGAGATCGTCGATGATGATCGAGATTCGGGGTGAATCCTCGGCGACGGCGGGAAGGAGCAGGAAAGCTGCCAGCAGGATTCCGCAAAAGACTCTCAACCGGCAGATCATGGACCGGCAATGCATCGGTTAGCGCTTTGGATCAGTCCGCCTTGCTGTGCATGACGCGGCCGCTGGTCAACACCTGGAGAGCCTGCCGCAGCTGTCCATCGGTCTGCAACAACGCGGCGCCGGCCTCGGTCCGGTGCTCTGTGACGGCAGCCAGTGCATCGGCCATACTGGTGTCGTCGAGCAACAGGTCAGGCGTAATCCCCTGGCCATGAATCGAGTCGCCGGACGGCGTGTAGTAACGCGACGTCGTCAATTTGATCGCGCGACCGTTCGACAGGGGCATCACGGTCTGCACGGAACCCTTGCCAAAGGTGCGATGACCGACAACGGTAGCCCGGCCATGGTCCTGCAGCGCGCCGGCCACGATTTCCGACGCCGATGCCGAGCCTTCGTTGACCATTACCACCAGCTCGGCGCCATCGAGCAGATCGCCCGGCCGCGCCAGCCTCTCGAAATTCGATTCCCGGCCCCGACCGCTGGCGGTGACGATCAGACCCTCGTCGAGGAATGCGTCGGTCACTTCCACCGCCGCGTCGAGAACGCCGCCCGGGTTGTTGCGCAGGTCCAGAACCAGGCCCTGCAGACCGCTCGGGCTATTGCGCTGGAGTTCATCGATCGCCTTACGCAGGTCCTTGTACGTCGTCTCGCTGAAATGCGTCAGCCGAATGTAACCGTAGTCACGCTCCAGCAGCTCGGAGCGCACGCTGCGAACCTGCACATGACTGCGGATGACATTGAAGTCGATTGGCTCGGGCTCGCCGGCCCGTTCAATCCTGATCGCCACGCGTGTGCCCGGCTTGCCGCGCATCTTCGTAATCGTGTCGGTCAGGCTGAAATCGATCACGGAATCATCGTCAATGGCGACGATAATGTCGCGAGCGCGAATCCCGGCAACGTCGGCCGGCATACCTTCGATCGGCGATACGACCACGACCTGGCCATCGACGACATTCACCTCGAGGCCGACGCCGGAATATGTCCCGGTCGTGTTGATGCGAATCTCTTCGTATTCGTCCGTGTCCAGGAACTGTGAATGCGGATCGAGATCCATGACCATGCCGCGCACCGCAGCCTCGATCAGCTGCCGATCGTTGACAGGTTCCACGTATTCCTGTTTGACGCGCTCCAGGACTTCGGCCAGCAGGCGGGCCTCGTCCCAGGGCAGGGATTCAGAATTCCCGGTCTCGCGCTCGGCCAGCACGCCGCTGCCCAGCGACAGGCTGAGACCTAGAGCGGTGCCCACGAGCAATACCAGAATGCTTCTGAATTTCAGTGACATCAGTCGCTTACTAACCCCGATCCCGAGGACCATAGCACAGGCTCGGGCGACGTTGAACGGACCACGACCACATTTAACAAAGTCCGCCGGCACCCAAGTTCTTATATCTTTCAGCGGCTTAGTGTTAGCGGATCCACGGCCGAGGGTCGATTGGCCGGCCGTCCTTGCGGATTTCGAAGTACAGGCCGGGCTCAGCCCGGCCGCCGCTGTCGCCGACGTGGGCGAGCACCTCACCGGTGCTGACCCAATCCCCAACGTCTTTCACGAGGTCCTGGTTGTGACCGTAGAGCGTCAGATAACCATCCCCATGTTCAACGACCGCCAGTAACCCGAGCCCCGGCAACCAGTCAGCAAACACAATGCGTCCGTGGTGCACTGCGCGCACTTCGCTGCCGGCTGGCGCAGCCAGCAGGGTGCCCTCCCAGCGCAGGCGACCACCGGCTCGGGCCTGACCAAAGTTCTGCACCGGCCTGCCGGTGGCCGGCCATTCCATGCCACCTTTGCGCCGGGCAAAAGGTGCCGAATCGCCAACCGACAGATCGGCAATCGACCGGCTCAGTTCAGCAACCAGTGATTCGAGTTCACGGGCTTCCGCGCGTAATCGACCGATATTTGCCTCGCGCCCTACGATTGACTGATCCAGGCGCGCCAGCACCCGCGATCGTTCCTGCCGATGCTCCGCGAGAGACTGCAGTTCCGCCGACTGTTGCTGCTCCAACACGGTAAGCGAGTCGCGTTCGTCGCTCACGGCTCGGGCTTGCGCCGAGAGCGCGGCGACGCGTTCGCGTACGCCGGCGATGAGAGCGCTGCGGGCCCGGCTCAGATAACCGTAGTAAACGAGCTGCCGGCCGGTCTCGAGCGGGTCCTCGCCACTCAAGACCAGGCGCAACCACTCCTGCTGACCGGTCATGTAGGTGGCGCGCAACTGCTGCTCCAGGATGGCGAGTTCGTTCGCCAGTTCGCGCCGGCCGGTCTCGAGATCCCGCTCCAGCGCCGCCAGGCGCTCCTGCGATGCGGCCAATTGCTTCTGCAGTAAATTGAGCCTGGACCGGGCGCGAGCTTCCGCCTTCTCAGCGGACCGCAGTTCAGCCATCACGGCATCGCGACGCGCGGTTTCCTCCTCGAGGTTCTGCTCCAGGTCCCTAAGCTCCTCGCGCACCGCCTCGAGATCGCGCTGGGCCATCGACGGGTCGTCCTGCGCGTTAACGGTGGCTGCCAGCAGCGCCACGCTGATCATCAGTCGGGTTCGCATCGCGGCGGAGTTTAACCCGGCCGGACCATTGGCGGCCGCGGGGGACGGTATACTTTGCGGCCCTTCGCCGGACTCATGTCATGGGACAACTGATCGAATTCACCAACAATAATCCGTTACTTGTCACCGGCACACTGCTGATGGGACTGGCGGTACTGTTCTACGAGTTGCGACTGCGCGGCCGGCAGGTATTCGAGGTAACTACAGCCCAGGCCGTGCAAATGATCAACAAGGGTGCGAAGGTGATCGATCTGCGGGAGCAGAAGGATTTCGCGGCCGGTCATATCGTCGATGCCGTGAACGTACCAACGCAGGATCTCGCCGCCGGGAACGACAGGCGGCTGAAAAAGAACAAGACGCTGATCCTCGTCTGCGACAACGGCATTGCCAGCGGCCGGCAAGTCGAGCCGTTGCGGAAGGCGGGCTTCGAGAATGCTTACAGCCTGTCCGGCGGGCTGTCCGGATGGCGGCGCGAAAATCTGCCGGTAATTACGGATTGATGCCGGCGGGCCCCAACATTGTGATGTACACGCAAATGCTCTGTGGCTATTGCTCCGCGGCACGCCGACTATTGGAGAGCAAAGGCGCGGAGTTTACGGAGATCGATGTGACCATGAATTCCGCCAAGCGGCAGGAAATGACGGATCGCAGCGGCCGACGAACCGTGCCACAGATATTCTTCGACGACCGCCATATCGGCGGATACGACGATCTGGCCGCACTCGAGCAAAGCGGCGATCTCGACGGTCTGCTGGGCAGGTCGGACAACAGCTAGGGACATGGACCAAAAGTGAGTGACGAAAACGGCAATGGCACCAGCAGCGGCGGAAACGGCAGCGGCGCCGGCAACGCGGCGTCGCAGCCCCAGTTTCTGCTGCGACAGCTCTATATCAAGGACTTTTCTTTCGAGGCGCCGAATGCGCCCGGTATTTTCGCGACCCCGGCTGACGGAGAACCGGATATTCAGCTGAACCTGAAGAATTCACACACGGCCCTGGGTGACGATCAGCACGAAGTCGTCCTGCATTTGAGCGTGCATGCACGACTCGGCGAGCGTTCGCTGTTCCTGGTCGAACTCGATCAGGCCGGAGTATTCCTGGTCAGCGGCTACCAGGAAGACGAATTGCGTCGTCTGCTTGGCATCCACTGCCCGAGCACGCTGTTTCCATACGCCCGCGAAGTCGTGTCCTCGATGGTCGCGAAGGGCGGCTTTCCACCGCTGGTGTTGCAGCCGATCAGTTTCGAAGCACTGTATGCACAGGCCGCCAGTCAGCAGGGCAACGCGGAGGCGTGACGCAGGCAGCGGACATTGCAGTGCTGGGCGCCGGCTCCTGGGGCACGGCCCTGGCCATCCAGCTGTCGCGCGGTGGACGGGTTGCATCGCTGTGGGGCCGGGCCGAAGACGAGCCCGCGAAGATGGAAGCCGAGCGCTGTAACGAGCGCTATTTGCCGGGTGCGGAATTCCCGGAGACCCTGCGGATCGAACCAGACCTGCATCGCGCCATCGACGATCACCGTGATCTGCTCGTGGTCGTGCCCAGTCATGCCTTTCGCGCCGTGCTGGAGTTGATCCAGCCGCGCCTGCGCGAAGACCATCGACTGTCCTGGGCCACGAAGGGATTCGAACAGAAGACCGGCCTGCTGCCACATCGCGTCGCCCGTGAAGTGCTTGGCGATGGTCCGCCACTGGCGGTGCTGTCCGGCCCGACCTTTGCGCGCGAAGTAGGCAAGGGTCTGCCTACCGCGATGACGGTGGCCGCAACCGATCCAGGTTTTGCCGACGCGCTGGCCACCCGGATCTCCGACGAGAGGTTCCGTGTCTACACGTCCACGGACCTGATCGGCGTGGAAGTCGGCGGCGCCGTCAAGAATATCCTCGCCATCGCGACTGGCCTGTCCGACGGCATCGGCTACGGCGCCAACACGCGGATCGCATTGATCAGTCGCGGACTGATCGAAATGACCCGGCTGGGCGTCGCCCTCGGCGCGAAAGTCCAGACATTCATGGGTCTGTCGGGCATGGGCGACCTGGTGCTGACCTGCACGGACGACCAGTCCCGCAACCGGCGCATGGGGCTCGGTCTGGCGAAAGGCCTCGGCATGGAAGAGGTAGCCAGGGAAATTGGCCAGGTCGTCGAAGGCGTGTACGCCGCGCGTGCTGTACACAGCGTCGCCCAGCGGGAAGGGGTCGAGATGCCCATCTGTGAGCACGTTTATCGAATTCTCTACGAGAATGAGTCGGTCGATAACGCGGCGCAGAATTTAATGACCCGGTCGTTGAAGGCCGAGGCGGAGTTGCCGTTCGATCTTTAGTCGGCCGTGCTGGCCTGGCCTAGCTGCCGCCGGCGAAATGAAGCTGGCGCCAGGCCTCGTACACGACCACGGCCGCCGCGTTCGATAAATTGAGGCTCCGGTTGCCGGGCCGCAGTGGAATTCTCAGCACCTGCCGGGCTGGCAGGGCCGCAATCACATCTGCGGGCAGACCGCGGGTCTCCGGCCCGAGCAGGAATACGTCGCCGGCCGCGTATTCCACATCCGTGAAACGCGTTGCGCCGCGGGTCGTCAACGCGAACAAACGGTGCGAGCCGATAACATCGAGACAGTCGGACAGATCATCGTGCACCTGCACGTCCGCATATTCGTGATAGTCGAGCCCGGCCCGCCGTAATTCGCGATCGCTCAGCTCGAATCCAAGCGGTCGGACCAGGTGTAACCCGACGCCGGTATTGGCGCAAAGGCGTATGATATTGCCGGTATTCGGAGGGATCTCCGGCTCATACAAAATCAGGTGAAACATTGACTGACCTACGCCCCGGGAAAAAAGACCCGCTGGCGGCCGATCTTTGCGGCCTGCAATTCGACACGCCGATCGTGCTGCTGTCGGGTTGTGTGGGTTTCGGCGAAGAGTACACGCGGGTTCACGGATTCTCGAACCGGGACGCCGGGGCCATTATTCTGAAGGGCACGACGCTCGCTCCCCGCCTTGGTAATCCCGCTCATCGCGTCTACGAGACGCCGATGGGCATGCTGAACGCCATTGGCCTGCAAAATCCCGGCGTCGACAAGGTGGTGACTGAAATCCTGCCCGAGCTGGATTTCGACGAGACGCGCTTCATCGCGAACGCCTGTGGCTCGACGATCGAAGAGTATGCGGAAGTGTGCCGCCGGTTCGACAACTCCCGCATCGATGCCATCGAAATCAACATTTCCTGCCCGAACGTGAAAGAGGGTGGCACTTCGTTTGGCAATTACCCGGACGCGTCGGCAGAGGTCGTCGCCGCCTGCCGGGCAGCCACCACCAAGCCAATCATCGCGAAGCTATCGCCGAACCAGACCGATATTGCAGAGAACGCACGCCGCTGTATCGAAGCCGGTGCCGACGGCCTCGCCGTGATCAACACCATTATGGGCATGGCGATCGATGCGGAGACCCGGCGACCCGTGATCGGCAATGTGCAGGGTGGCTTGTCCGGGCCCGCAATCAAACCGGTCGCCCTGCTCAAGGTAAAGCAGGCGTACGAAGTGGCGGCGCCACACGGTGTGCCCATTATTGGCCAGGGCGGGATCACGTCGCCGACCGATGCGCTGGAATTCATCGTCGCCGGTGCTTCGGCTGTGGGGGTGGGCACTGCGCTGTTCTACGACCCGTTGATTTGTGTCGCGATCAATGACGGTATTCGCGATTACCTGTCCCGCCATCGGATCGCCAATATCACCGACCTGGTCGGCAGCCTGGAAATTGATGTCGAGGATTCAGCCGTCTGCGGGTAGCGCCTCAGGCGTCGATACCCAGTTCGCGAATTTTCCGGGCCAGAGTATTGCGACCCCAACCCAGCAGGCGGGCAGCTTCCTGGCGATGCCCGCTGACGCGCGACAACGCGGTGCGAATCAATGCGCGTTCGAATTCCGGCAAGGCTTCCTCGAGCAGCGGCTGGCCACCATTGGCATCCAGTCGTTGTTCCGCCCAGCGTGCCAGGCCGCTGGACCAGTCACTGTGATCCGACACGTCGGCCACGCCGCCGAATTCCGCCGGGATGTCGGCCGCATGAATCATCTTTCCCGGTGCGGTCACCGTCAGGCGCCGACAGGCATTGATTAGCTGGCGCACGTTCCCTGGCCAATCGAACGATTGCAGCTGCGCGATCGCGTCAGCATGCAACGATTTGGCTTCGGCCCCGAGCTCGCGCGCGGCCGCCTGCAGGAAATGCTCCAGCAGCAGCGGGATATCCTCGCGCCGGTTGCGCAGCGGCGGCGTCTTGATGCGGATGACATTGAGGCGATGGAACAGGTCTTCGCGGAACCGGCCATCACGCACCGCTTCGTCGAGATCCTGGTTGGTCGCTGCAATCACCCGCACGTCGACCCGGATTGGTGCCTGGCCACCGACCCGATAGAACTCGCCTTCGGCCAGTACGCGCAACAAGCGGGTCTGCAGGTCCGGCGACATATCCCCGATTTCATCCAGAAACAGCGTGCCGCCATCGGCCTGCTCGAACCGGCCGATGCGCCGGCTGTCGGCGCCGGTAAATGCGCCGCGCTCGTGGCCGAACAATTCGGACTCGAGCAACTCCGATGCAATGGCCGTGGTGTTCAAGGCCACAAATGGCTGCGAGCTGCGGGGACTGTGTTCGTGCAGCGCGCGCGCGACCAATTCCTTGCCGGTGCCGGATTCGCCGGTGATCAACACGTTCATGCTGGTGCGCGCCAGCCGGCCGATCGTACGAAACACCTCCTGCATCGCCGGCGCCTGGCCGATCATGGTCCGCAACGGTGACACACCACGACCGACCGCGGCGTTGCCCGTCCGGCTGGACTGCCCCGCGGCAGCGGCGCGCCGCACCAGGGCCACCGCCTCGTCGACGTCGAAAGGCTTTGGCAGGTATTCGAATGCACCGCCACTGTAAGCCGACACCGCACTGTCCAGGTCTGCATGCGCGGTCATGACAATAATGGGGAACTCCGAACCGGAACGTTCCAGGCTCTCCATCAGCTGCATGCCGCTCATGCCCGGCATTCGCACATCGGTAATCAGAACATCCGGGTGTTCCTCGCCCAGCGAGTTCAGAACCTCGGCGGCGCCGTCAAAGCACCGGGGTTCCATGCCATCGGATCGCAACGCTTTGTCCAGCACCCAGCGCACTGAGGCGTCATCGTCCACAACCCAGACTGTCGGCTCGGCCGCCATCATCACATCAGGTCTCCAGCGGTATACGCAACATGAATACCGTCCGGCCGGGTTCCGATTCGAATTCGATCAGACCCCGGTGCCGGCTGATCAGGTCCTGCGCCAGGGGCAGGCCGAGACCCGTTCCGCCATGACGACCAGAGACCAGTGGGTAGAAGATCGAGTCGGCGAGTTCGGGCTGGATACCGGGGCCGTTGTCCTCGATGTCGATGGTGACGACGAGGCGGTGCCGCTCACTGCCGATCACGAAGCCTGCCAGCGCACGTGTGCGAATAATGACCTGGCCTGTGCCCTGCAGCGCCTGGACTGCGTTACGCGCGACATTCAGTACCGCCTGCAGCAGCTGATCCTGGTCCCCTTTGATCATTGGCAGGCTGGGATCGTAGTCGCGGAGCAGCTCCACCCCCGCCTGGACTTCACCGGCGAGCAGTAACAGAACCCGTTCCGTGACTTCGTGGATATTCACGGGCCCCATGCACGACTGCCGTGTTGGACCGAGCAGGCTGTCGGTCAGGGCTACCAGCCGATCCGCCTCGCCCATAATGACCTGCGTGTATTCCTGCAATTCCGGGTTATCCAGCTCGCGATCCAGCAATTGCGCCGCACCACGGAGACCACCCAGGGGATTGCGAATTTCGTGCGCCAGCTGCCGAATGATCCGACGGCTCGCGCCGCGCTGGCTGATCAACGCTTTTTCCCGATCCAGCTGTCGGGAGTGCGATGCGTCCAGCATCTCCACCAGGACCTGCATGCCGGCCCCAGACGCTATCGGCGTGACCCGGCACATGATGAGTTGTGGTGGCCGGTCGGCCTGCAGAGGCGCCAATTCGAAACTCAGACCAAACGCCTGCGCCTCGGCCAGGCAGCGTTTGACCAGGTCTTCAAGCTCGCCAAATTCCGGCCCCAGCTCGACGAAGGTCTTGTCGGTGGCATGATTGGCACTGTGGCCGGTCAGCAATTCGGCGGCCGGATTCAACTGGCGGATTCGGCCGTCCGCATCCACGAGCACGACGGCTATGGACAACTGCTCGAGCAGCGTTTGGGGATCTAGATGCCGCCGCCCGCTGGCAGCGGGGTCGCGAGCGGCGCGTTGGCCGGGTTGTTCGGATTCTGAATGGAGGTCTGTTGCACGGCGAAAGTGCGGGGATCGCTCTCGATCAGCACCCGGCCGCCGCGGTCCGTCACCTTGGCTCGCAAGACGTGAACCCCGCGGAACACCTCGGGCACTGTGACCTGCAGGCTGTTCCGCCGAGGCATCTGCACCGGTTGACCGTCCAGTGACAACTCGAGGTTGTGTCCTCTCTGCAGACGCGGCTGCAGTCTCATGGACACGTCGAGTTGACCCTCGATGTTCCACAGGACTTCCTCCTGGCCGGGGGTCACGATCTCCAGCGATTCATAGCTGAAGGGCTCGTCCTCGGCCGCATCCTCTCCCGCATTCCCTGCCGAAACCGTTCGGCGCGGGGCCGGCGCCTGAATGGTCTGTGGCTCGTTAATCACGACCCGTTCCGCCCCTTCCCGGGGACGGTCGGAGAAGTGGACCTGGCCGTCGTCGTCTACCCACCGGTAAACCTCGGCCGCACCAGCCACGCCGGCAATCAGCGAAATTGTCAAAACCAGGCTGCGCATGGCTTCGAGCTTAGCGCAAGCCGCTAACTTGGGCTACCACGGACCCGGCCTTTCGTGACCGGGTCCACGGTGTCCCGTATGTCTTGTTACAGACTGTAGTAAAGCTCGAACTCGACCGGATGCGTCGTCATGCGCACCCGTGTGGCTTCCTCGTCCTTCAACTCGAGGTAGCCATCGATCAGGTCATTCGAGAATACGTCTCCTGCAAGCAGGAACTCGCGATCGTTGTCCAGCGCTTCGAGCGCCTCCTCGAGGGAGAAGCACACGGTCTTCAGCTGTGCCTCCTCCTCCGGCGGCAGGTCATACAGATCCTTGTCCATCGCATCGCCGGGATGAATCTTGTTCTGTATGCCGTCGAGTCCCGCCATCAGCATCGCGGTAAACGCAAAGTACGGGTTTGCCATGCTGTCGGGGAACCGCACTTCGATACGACGTGCTTTCGGGTTCGAAATGAACGGGATGCGCACCGCCGCGGACCGGTTGCGGGCCGAGTAGGCCAGGAGTGTCGGCGCCTCGAAGCCCTTGACCAGTCGCTTGTAGCTGTTCGTGGACGGGTTCGTGAAAGCGTTCAGCGCCTTGGCATGCTTCAGGATACCGCCAATGTAGTACAGCGCGGTCTCCGAAACGCCGCCATAGGCATCGCCGGTGAAGATGTTTTCGCCGCCCTTGGCAATCGACTGATGCACGTGCATGCCATTGCCGTTATCGCCGACCAGCGGTTTCGGCATGAACGTCGCGGTCTTGCCATATCCATGCGCGACGTTGTGCACGACATACTTGAGCTGCTGCACATCGTCGGCTTTCTTGACCAGCGATGAAAACTGCACGCCGATTTCGCCCTGGCCGGCCGTGGCGACCTCGTGATGGTGTACCTCGACTTTCAGGCCCATGTCTTCCAGGGCCAGGCACATGGCAGAACGGATGTCATGCAGCGAGTCGACCGGCGGCACCGGGAAGTAGCCGCCCTTCACGCCCGGACGGTGACCGATGTTGCCTTCGTCCCGCTCGGAGCCGGAGTTCCAGGAGCCCTCCGAGGAATCGACCTTGTAGAACGCACCCTGGATATCGGCGTGATAGCGCACGTCATCAAAAACAAAGAACTCGTTTTCGGGTCCGAAATAGGCGTCATCACCGATGCCGGTCGATTTCAGGTACTCGATAGCACGCTGCGCGGCACTCCGCGGACAGCGGCCATACGCCTGCATGGTCGACGGCTCGAACACGTCGCAGCGAATATTGACGGTGGTGTCTTCGGTGAAGACATCAACGACGGCGGACGAGGGATCCGGCATCAGGACCATGTCCGACTCTTGAATGCCCTTCCAGCCGGCGATCGACGAGCCGTCGAACATTTTGCCGTCCTCGAAAAAGCTCTCGTCAATGACGCTGGCCGGGACACTTACGTGCTGTTCCTTCCCCCGGGTGTCGGTGAATCTCAGGTCTACGAACCGGGCCTCTTTCTCTTTTAGCAGGCCGAGTACATCAGCGGGTGTCATGTCGTTCTCCCTCCAGGAGCGCTTTCGTCAGATAACAGAAGACCCGGATCCCCGGATCGCAATGAATCGCAGTTCGCAGCGGGCTGTTTTGGCTCTCGATCGAACTGGCCCCAACTTAGTGCAGGATCTGTGCCAAGGATGGGCAATTTGTAAGTCATTGATTAGAATGTGACTTCCCTAATCACCCGGATCCAGAATTGCGCTATTATAGTGCAATCGGCTCATTGAGTGCACCATATTGGTGCACACGCCCCAACGAAACACTCCCGTTAAACAGGGGTATACTCCCGCGCTGCTTTTCGCCCGGAGCCCTGCGTTGACCACGCCAGCGCCCGCAACTTTCCAGGATCTCATTCTGGCACTGCAGCAATACTGGGCCAGCCAGGGCTGTGCCGTGCTCCAGCCCTATGACATGCAGATGGGCGCCGGCACATTTCACTCTGCAACTTTCCTGCGCGCGATCGGACCCGAGCCATGGAGCGCGGCCTATGTGCAGCCGAGTCGCCGGCCGACGGACGGGCGCTACGGCGAAAACCCGTTTCGGCTCCAGCACTATTACCAGTTCCAGGTTGTCATCAAGCCATCGCCGGAAGATATCCAGGATCTCTATCTCGACTCGCTGCGCTCGCTGGGTGTCGATCCGCTGGTGCATGACATCCGGTTCGTCGAGGACAATTGGGAATCACCAACTTTGGGCGCCTGGGGCCTCGGTTGGGAGGTCTGGCTCAACGGCATGGAAGTCACCCAGTTCACGTATTTCCAGCAAGTGGGCGGGCTGGACTGCCGGCCGGTAACCGGGGAAATCACCTACGGTCTCGAGCGCATCGCCATGTACCTGCAGGGCGTGGACAGCGTTTTCGACCTGGTGTGGACCGACGGACAGTTCGGTCGCATCAATTATGGCGACGTCTTTCACCAGAACGAAGTCGAAATGTCGCGCTACAACTTCGAGGCAGCGGACATTGCCGGGCTGTTCGCGCGCTTCGACGAATCGGAACGTCAGTGCGCTGACCTGATTGCAGCCGAGCTGACGCTGCCGGCCTACGAGCAGGTGCTGGAGGCATCCCACAGTTTCAATTTGCTCGATGCGCGACGGGCCATATCGGTGACCGAGCGACAGGGCTATATTCTCCGGGTACGAGAAATGGCGCGCAGCGTTGCTCAAGCCTATTACGACAGTCGCGAAGCGCTCGACTTCCCGATGTGCAAGAGCGCGGCCGACGCCGCCTGAGTCGCGATAGCGAGACAGACATGGCAAGCGCCGATACGGCAGATTTTCTGGTTGAACTTGGCACGGAGGAGCTTCCGCCGCAGGCCCTGTTGACGCTGTCCACCGCGTTGACGGACGGCATCGGTGCCGGGTTGGCCGCAGCCGGTCTGGAACACGCCGGCCTCACTGCTTTCGCGACACCGCGCCGACTTGCCGTGATGG
>JASJBD010000149.1 GCA_030066665.1 Gammaproteobacteria bacterium | reverse complement strand
CGGGCTGGAACAAATGGATATCCCCGCCGGAGCGAGCCTGGCGGCGCTCAATGCCGCGTTTCTTACTGACGCAGTGCAGATCGATATCGCCGCCAATAAAGTCCTGGATCGTCCCCTGCACCTGGTATTCGTGGCCGATGGCAGCCCCGTGAGCATTCAGACCCGGGTGTTGCTGACACTTGGCGAGCGCAGCGAAGCCACGGTAATCGAGCAATTCGTGAGCGACGGCGCGGCGACCACGAATACGATTTCGCACGTGGAATGCGCCCCTGGCGCGCGGCTGCACTATCTCAAATTACAGGATGAGTCCGGTGATGCGCATCACATCGCGGCGCAACGCCTGCTGGTGGCGCGCAATGCGCGCGTCGATGCCCTGCACATCGACCTCGGCGCCAGGCTTGCGCGAAACGATCTCACCGTCGAGCTGCTCGCAGCCGGTGCAGAGGCCAGCATGCATGGCCTGTTCGTGGGCGATAGCCAGCGTCACATCGACAATCACACGCGGGTGGACCATCGCGCCCCACACACACATAGCGTCGCCAGTTATCGCGGCGTTCTCAACGATCAATCGCGAGGCGTCTTCAACGGCAAGATCCTCGTGCATGACGATGCCGATGGCACCGATGCGAGCCTCGAGAATCGCAACCTGCTGTTGAGTCAGCAGGCGGAAATCGATACCAAGCCGGAACTGGAAATCTACGCTGACGACGTCAAGTGCAGTCACGGAGCCACCACCGGTCAGCTCGACCCGGCCGCGATCTTCTACCTGCGCTCACGCGGCGTGGCCGATGCCGATGCCCGACGCATGCTGACGCTCGCTTTCGCTGCCGAGATTACCCATCGCAGTCCGTTGCAGAGCCTGCGCGAGCACATCGAACATCAATGTGGCGCGCGCATCGATGCCGATCAGGCCGAGGAGCAGTTCGCATGAGCGCCAACAAAGCCAGCCTCCAGACCACAGTGAGTGATGCGGTCGAACTCGACGTCGCCCGCATCCGGCAGGATTTTCCGATCCTGCAGCAGGAACTCAATGGCCATCGCCTGGCCTACCTGGACAGCGCGGCGTCCGCGCAACGCCCGGCCGCAGTAATCGATGCGATCAGCCAGTACTACGAACACGATCATGCGAATGTGCATCGCGGCGTGCACACACTGAGTCACCGGGCTACGGACGCTTACGAGGGCGCCCGCGAAAAGGTCCGCGAGTTCATCAATGCGGAGTCGATTCGGGAAATCGTGTTTACCCGTGGCACGACCGAAGCAATCAACCTGGTCGCCAATGCGCTGGGCGAGCAATTGCAGGCTGGCGATGAAGTCATCCTGACTCAACTCGAGCATCACTCCAATATTGTGCCGTGGCAGATGCTGGCAGAGCGGCGCGGGATCGAGTTGAAGGTTATTCCCATCAATTCGGCCGGGGAGTTAGTGCTGGACGGGCTCGACGATCTGTTCAGTGACCGCACGCGGTTGCTCACGGTGTCCCACGTGTCCAACGCGCTGGGCACAATCAATCCTGTCGGCGAGCTGGTCGCTGCGGCCCGCAAGCGCGGCGTGCTGACACTGCTCGACGGTGCCCAGGCGATCCCGCACACGGCCATCGACGTGCGTCAGCTGGACTGCGATTTCTACGCGTTTTCCGGACACAAGATGTGCGGGCCGACAGGCATTGGCGTGCTCTACGCGCGTGAAGCAGTACTCGCCGAGTTGCCGCCCTGGCAGGGCGGCGGCGACATGATCCTGACGGTCAGTTTCAGCGGTACAACGTACAACGAGCTGCCTTACCGGTTCGAAGCGGGCACGCCGAATATCGCCGGCGCCGTTGGTCTGGGCGCCGCCGTCGACTACCTGTCCGCAATCGGTATGGCGCGGATCGCCGCGCACGAGCACCAATTGCTCGAGTACGCCACGGACCGAATTACCGGAATCTCGGGACTGCAACTGGTCGGCACCGCTACTCACAAGACCAGCGTGCTGTCTTTCAACGTCGATGACATTCACCCGCACGATCTGGGCACGATCCTCGACCACCAGGGGGTGGCAATACGGACCGGGCATCATTGCGCGATGCCGGTGATGGAGCACTTCGGCATCGCCGGGACTGCCCGCGCATCACTGGCGTTGTACAACGATCGCGATGATATCGACCAGCTGATCGACGCAATTCATCGGGCCGTCGAGATGTTCCGGTGAATGCACAACCCACGGAGCTGCAGGATCTGTACCGGAATACCGTGCTGGAGCACAGTCGCACGCCGCGTAACTTCGGCCGGATCGACGATGCGGATCGGCAGGCGGAAGGGCATAACCCGCTATGCGGTGACAAGTTGACCGTATACCTGAAAATACCGGGCGACCACATAGACACTGTTCATTTCGAGGGTGTCGGCTGTGCCATCTGCATGGCATCGGCATCACTGATGACGGAGGTTGTCGCTGGCCAGAGTATCGATGCGGCCAGGAACACGTCGGAGTCCGTTCTGGGCACATTCGCGGATCCCGATCGTGATGCGGAAAACCTGCCCGGGCAGGTGCCGGCACTGGCCGGCGTGCGCAGCTATCCGTCCCGGATCAAATGCGCCACGCTGCCATGGAAGACCCTCATCCAGGCGCTCAGCGGCGAGTCGCTCATAGCAACGACAGAATAGGACTGCGGCATCGTGTTTGGTCAGGACAGCGAACCGGTCACTCTCAAGCGGAACTGCGAAGTCAACGTCGTGCCGGATGGCTTTCTGGTCACGCTGGAAAAAGGTTCCCTGGTCTATATCACGATGGCCATGGGCGGCAGTTTTACGATCTATTCCGAGGGCAATCTCTATCGGGTCGCCGGCCGCGATGCCGATGCGCTGGGCAAAGAACCGATCGCGCCGCCGGAGCTCCCGGAACAGGCCTCCGACGATGAATACGAGCAGCTGGTCTGGGATCAGATGCGGACGATCTTCGATCCGGAGATCCCCATCAATATCGTCGAGCTCGGCCTGATCTACGACTGTCGCATTTCACGGCTGGACGACGACCGGCGCTACGTTTACATTGAAATGACCGTGACTGCACCCGGTTGCGGCATGGGCGAAATCCTGGTCGAAGATGTGAAAGAACGCGTCGAAATTATCCCGACCACTGGCAAGGTCGACGTCGAACTCGTGTTCGAACCGGCGTGGAACATGTCGATGATGTCCGAGGCTGCACGCCTCGAGGCCGGTCTGCTCTGACTGCAAATGGCTCGCCGTCTGACGCTGCTGCGCCACGCGAAGTCCAGCTGGAAAGATCCGGGTCTCGATGACTTCGACCGACCGCTGAACAAACGCGGCGAGCGCGATGCGCCGGTCATGGGGCGCCGCCTGCTGGCCCGCGGTGCGCGACCATCGCTGATCGTTACCAGCACGGCCAAACGGGCCCGACGCACTGCCCGCTTGATTGCCCGGGAGATTGGCTATCCGCTGGAATTCCTGCAGGGCGAGGAAGAGCTCTATCTCGCAACGCCCGATGAAATGCTGGCCGTGCTCGCCAAACAGGACGACAGTTTCAACGACATCATGCTGTGCGGCCACAATCCCGGCCTGACCGACCTCGCCGTGCGACTGACCGGTGTCGGGATCGACAATGTCCCCACCTGCGGGATCGTGGCAATGGAAGCGCGCCTGCCGGACTGGCAATCACTGGCCGGTGCGCGCTGCGACTTGTTGTATTTCGATTACCCGAAAGCGCCCGAGCCAACCTAACGCAGGTCGCCGTGAGTAGTGGGGACATTCTGCTTTTGCCGCTCTGCGGAGAACGCAGAATGTCCCCATTCAACGCCGCTCAACGGAGGTCGCAGGGACACAGGTAATAAATGCCGCGCGGATCCCGCAGCCCGGCCAGCAGGCGCAGATCCTGACCAATATCGGCCGCGAGTTGCCGCAACTCCACCGGCAGACCGCCGTCGGCACCAACGCCCAGAAACTGCAGTACGCCGCTCATCCTGACCGCCAGCGCCATCGCCAGGCGCTCGCGAAAACCCGGTTCCCGGCGGATGGTGACGGTGCCGTACTGGCCCTCCTCCAGGCCGGCCAGCGCCGCGGCCGATGCCACCGCATCATCGAGGCCGCCCAGCTGATCGACGAGGCCGAGGCTCGCTGCATCAGCACCGATCCAGACGCGACCGCGGGCCAGGTTGTCGGCACGGTCAAAGTCCATGTCGCGAGCCGTCGCCACCTTGTCGACGAAGACCCGGTATGCATCCTCCACGCTCGACTGCAAGACGCGCCGCGCGTCTTCGCCCAGTTCCTGCTCGAGCGACAACTGACCGCTCAGCGATGTCGTGCCAATTCCGTCGATCCTGATGCCGAGTCGCGCCAGGCTGCGCTGGAATGTTGGCAGCAACGCGCCGACGCCGATTGAGCCGGTAATGGTCGTCGGGGCGGCCCAGATTTCGTCGGCCGGCATGGCAATGTAATAGCCACCCGACGCCGCCACGCTCGACATTGAGACGACCAGCGGCTTGCCACTTTCGCGCAGGGCAACCAGTTCCTCCAGCACCACCTCCGAGGCAAACATGCTCCCGCCCGGGCTGTCGACCCGCAGCACCACCGCATCGATCCGGTCATCGAGTGCGGCACCCCGTACCAGGGCCGCGACGCTGTCGCCACCGATCGTGCCTGGCGGCGCTTCCCCGTCCACGATGTTGCCCGCGGCGACCAGCACGCCAACATTCGCCTCCGCCGGCGGCTGCTCCGCAGGCTGACCATTGATTGCCGAGAGGTAGGTGTCATGGGTGATTGCGCTGTAGGACCCATCCTCGAATTCACTCCATCCGACAAGCTCGACCATGTAGTCGCGAAACTGGCTACGGCTCAGCAGGCTGTCCACCAGGCCCGCCTCAGCCGCGACACGGGCGAGATCACCGTCCGCCGCCTCGACACGATCCGCAAATCGTTCCACGTAATCGTTCAAATCGTTTGCCGGCAGTGCGCGGGCGGCCCGCACGTCTTCCTGCCATGCAAGCCACAGCGCGTCGAGCCAGCGCTGGCTGGCCTCGCGATCCTCCGGCGACATGTCATCCCGCAGAAACGGCTCGACGAACGACTTGTACTCGCCGACGCGAAACACATTCACATCCACACGCAACTTGTCCAGCGCATCACGGAAGAACGCGCGGTAATACCCGTAGCCGTCGATGAACACCGAGCCAAAGCTGTGCATGTAGACCTCGTCAGCATGCGCCGCCAGGAAGTACTGATCCTGCGTATAGGCATCGCCCATGGCGACGACCAGTTTGCCGCGATCGCGCGCCCGCTGAATCGCAGCGGCGACTGCCTGCAGTTTCGACAGACCGCCACCATCCAGGTCTTGCAGCGCCAGTACGATGACCGGAATGCGATCGTCTTCGGCCGCTGCATCGAGCGCGGCGATCAGATCGCTCACCAGGGTTTCTCGTAATTCGACACCCTGTAACTGCGCCAGCGCCCGCATCACGGGATCGCCGCTAAGCTGCTCAACCAGGAGACCACGAGGCTCGATCAGCAAGGCGGCCTGATCCGGGACGGTCACCCGTTCCTGGGACAGCGACGCCACGATCAGCGCCACGATCAACAGCAGCACCAGGAGCTGCACCAGGCGTCGCGCCCAGTCGACCAGCCGCCAGAAAAATCCGAAAAACCGGCGGATCGGTCCCCGGCGAGTCTGCTCTTTCACCATGATCGCAGCCCCGCCAGGCCCGGTCCGGTGTATCTCACGCGATAGATCGCGCCACGCTTGTCGTCGCTGATCAGCATGGAGCCGTCGGGTGCGAGCAACAGATCAACGGGTCGTCCGATGGTCTCCTGGCCATCCAGAAACCCTTCCAGGAAAGGCTCATAAGATACTGCTTTTCCTTCGCTTATCGTCACCAGCGTCACCCTGTATCCGGTCTTGCCCGCCTCCTCGGTGCGGTTCCAGGAGCCATGCTCGGCGATGAAGGCCTGGTCCCGGTAGCGCGGTGGAAACATCGCACCGGTGTAGAACAACAGGCCCAGCGGCGCCGAGTGTGGTGCCAGATTCTGGGCCGGCGCTGTCGCGTCCGCACAGTTGCCCAGCGCTCCGAGCTTGGGGTCCACGATGTTGGCGCCGTGACAATACGGGAAGCCAAAATCCTGTCCGGGCTCGGTCACACGATTGAGTTCGCAGGGCGGGACTTCGTCTCCCATCAAATCGCGCCCGTTGTCGGTGAACCAGAGCTCGCCGGTATCCGGATGCCAGTCGAAGCCGACCGAATTACGCACGCCGCGCGCCTCGACGCGCCGGTCGCTGCCATCGGGCTGCATGCTGAGAATGAGTGAAAAGCCTTCGTCATCGCAGACGTTGCACGGGGCGCCCACCGGCACGTACAAACGACCGTCCGGACCGAACGCGATGTATTTCCAGGCGTGCCGCATGTTCTTGAAGGGCAGATCGGTGACCGCGACTTCTGGCTCACCCGGGTCCTCGAGCCGGTCCTCGACGTTCGGGAAGCGCAGTATTCGCTGCGGTTCCGCGACATAGAGAGCGCCGTCACGAAACGCGACGCCGTTGGGCATTTTCAGGTCATCGACCAGCAGGATGACGTCCGGCTCGCCCGCCAGTGCGTTGCGCACCGCGTACACATTCCCCGCTCGCCGGGTACCAACAAATAACGTGCCCTGGTCACCCCAGGTCATGGCCCGGGCATTTGGCACGTCAGCAACCAGCTCCTCGATTTCGAATCCGGCGGGCAACCGGAACGCGGGCGTAGCAGCGTCCGCCGACACCGAGACCACGCAAGCCAGGCTCAGCCCGGCGAGCAACTTCTGCATGTTCAACCTCCTGAGCCGCTTCTAGCGCAGCAGCATCAGTGACAAATCCGGCCAGAAGGTGATGACCAGGACCGAAAACGCCAGCATGACGAGGAACGGGAATGTCGCCAAGTATACCCGCACGATTGATTGATCAAATCGATAGCTGGCCACAAACAGATTCAGACCGACGGGCGGCGTCAGGTAACCCAGCTGCATGGTCGACAGGAAGACAATGCCGAGGTGGATCGGATCCACGCCGAATTCGGCCGCGACCGGGAGAATTAGCGGCACCACCAGCACCAGCGCCGAAAAGATATCCAGTATCGCGCCCAGAACCAGCAGGAACAGAAACAGCAGCAACAGGAAACTGGTCTGGCCCGTGACGTATTCCTGCACCAGGCCAATGAGCATCTCCGGTACCTGGGCGTCGATCATGTAGTTGGTCGAGGCGAGCGACACACCCAGAATCAGCAGAATGCCGCCAACCAGCAACATGGATTGCCGGACGATCTCCGGCAACTGACGCCAGGCGATTTCCCGGTGAATGACGATTTCGACCACGATCACGTAGATCGCGGTGACTACCGCTGCTTCGGACACCGCAAAATAGCCGCTGTAAATGCCACCCAGGACGACGAACGGCAGCGGAATCTCCCAGAGCGACTCGCGCAATGCGGCCCCGAGTTCGCGAAAAGAAAAGTCACCGAGCGGCTGACGACGAGCGCGATTAACCCACAGACACCACGCCGACATCACGACCATCATGAA
>JASJBD010000148.1 GCA_030066665.1 Gammaproteobacteria bacterium | reverse complement strand
TTCGCAGCACCGGCGTATTCGCCGGACTGGCAGCCATCGGTGCTGCTGCGTTCGTCGGGACACTGTACCGCCGCCGGTGGCGCTACGGCGTACTGACCGTATTCTGGGTCGCTCTCGCGGCTACCGGGTGGTACTACTGGCCTTACTGACCTTTTTTTCTGCGGCGAGTTTCTTGTTAATTCGACTTGCGTCGCCTGGGACACAATATAGGACGAGCGCGCCCGACAGAAATCCAGATATGACATAAAGCTTTCAAAAAAACGCTTTACGCTTTGATTTAGATGAATTTAAGTGTCATCTGAATTGGCATGCACCGGCTGTCGGAAGCGCCAGAACCGGATTACGATCCACCAGAGCAGCAACATCGCTGCGGGACTGAGCAGCAACGCAAGTGCCGCCGGGTGACCCCGAAAGGCATCGCCAAATACCGTCAACAGAAAACCGGCAAATCCGCCTTCACCCTCATAGCGGCTCATCAGCGAGCCAACGGCAAAGCTGACTCCGGCCACGGCCAGGGCCCCGCCCAGCAGCACGCTCAGCACTGTCAGCGCCCAGCGGCGCAAGCCGCCCGTCGGCTCGGCATGGTCATTCATCTTGTGGGGTTCCGGCCAGAAAGACGGACGGATTATCGCACGCGATCCGGATCGCGCCGCAACGTCAACGGGTTTGCGAGTGGCCTTTGTGGCGGCGCCGGAATCGGTATCTAAGGGTCACAATGGCCAGTCCGGCATGGAGACAGGCCACGCCGACCAGCGCGAGATAGGGGAGTATCCAGGTCCAGCCGGGAGCGTACAGGGCGGAGGCGAGGGCGACGATACCGATGCCGATATAGACGTAGGGCAGCCCCTCGTAGATGATCTTGGGCAACCAGAGTTTCCGGAAGAGCAAGCCACGCAGTTTCGCGAGCAAGCCTGGTTCGCGTTCGGAGCCAGTCGAATGAGTTGCGCTTGGGGACTGCATGGAAAGACCTCGGACAACTATTGCCGAAGTCGTTGCGGTTGTCTGTGAGCGGGCTCACAACCGGCTGAACCGGATGCGATTTCAGGCGTTGCCCTGGCCGATGTGGGGCGCCATCAGATCGATGAACTGAAATTGTTTTTGCCCGATGTCGACGAGGTCGCCGTTGTGGAGCAGGTGCCGTTTCTGAATCGGAGTGGTATTCACGCGGACGCCATTCGTGCTGCCCAGATCCTCAATGAAGGTATTGCCATTGTCGTTGGTCAGCTTGGCGTGATGCCGGCTGATGTACTTGTGGCGAATCTGGATATCGCTGTCTGGCGCGCGGCCGATAATCATGTCGGCCTTGAACAGCGGGTATTTCACGGCTCGCGCGTCGCCGACCGCAATCATCAGCCGGGTGACATCGCCGTGCGCATCCTCGTCCCCGACGACCGCGGGCGTCTGCATGCGGATGTCGAGCGCCTGCAGGGATGATTCGAGCGCGGTGAGACGATCCATATTGCCCCGCAGGGCGCCCAGCGACTGGTCCCGCGACGCGATTTCCTGCTCCAGCATCTCGATGCGAACCGCCTGGTCGGCCAGGGTCATTTTCAGTTCATCGGTGCGCCGCCTGGCTCTCTCCAGCTCCTCGGTCAGACTGCTGACCTGGATCTCGCGTTCGCTCAGCTCGGTTGCGAGCTCGTCGCGTTCCTGTTGCACCAGCTCGGTTGCGTCGTCGGCGTCGCCCAGCTGCTCGTCACGTGCTGCCAGCGTCTCGTTCAGCAGGTCCAGCTTCGCCTCGGCGGCCAGCAGCTCGGCGTTCGATTCTTCCATTTGCACGGACTTGTCCTGCAACGCGGCCATTTCCTCGCCGCGTCTTTCGAGCTCTTCCTCGGCCGCCGCCAGCTTTTCGCCGACCTCCAGTCGTTGGCGTTCCAGGTCGGCAATCCGGTCGCGGGCGCCCTCGAGTTCCTCGGCCAGCGTCAGTCGATCCGAGTCATTGGCCGTGGCGCTGCGACGCAGGGTTTCGCACCGGCGCTCCAGCCGAGCGACTGTCTGTTCCAGTCGTGAAATCTCATTTTCCTGGCGCAGCGAGTTCTTTTCCCACGTGCTGTCGACCCGCTCCAGCGCGCTCAGTTCTTCGGCCTTGCGACTCAGTTTGTCGGTCAGTACCTGCCGCTGGCTGTTGCTGCCGTCGAGGTAGATTTCGAGGTCCTGGATGCGCAGACGTTGTTCCGCGACCTGCAGCTCGAGGTCCGCGATTTCGTTGAGTTTGCCCGCAGTCTCGCCGTCGCGTTCCTGCGCCGACTGCTCGAGTTGCGCGACTTCTTGTTGAGACGCAGCGAGTTCGGCCCGCAGGGCATTGATATCCTCGCGCATCGCCTCGAATTTCTCATCGCGTGCGGCGATTTCGGCCTGCTGCCGCTTATGCTCGGACTCGCGCGCGCGCAGCTCCTCCTGAAGGCCGTCGCGAGTCGTCTCGAGACCGCGCAATACGGCTGTGACGCTCCGCACTTCGGCCTCCAGCGCTTCGATCGCATCCGCGCGTCCGCCCAGCTCGGCACGAAGCCGGTCGATTTCGTTATCCCGCCCCGTGATTTCGTGATGCACGCCGGCCCACTTGCCCTGCAGGTCGGCGATTTCGCTCTCCAGTCGCAGCAATGCGCGATTGCTGTCCGCGAGCAAGGCAGACTCCGTATCCGAGCCGCTCGCCGTGGCTGGCGGCGCCGGCGCCGGCGCCGGCTCCAGAATCGCGTGTCTGCCGGTATCAGCCAGATCCTGCGGCTCGCTGGTCTCGGGCGGCACATGATTTCCCAGTTCGAGGATTGGCACCTCGTCCGTAGGGTCTTCGTCAAGAATATCTCTTAACTTACTGAATTTCTGTTCTTCTTTTCGCATCAGGCGCCCCGTTCCCGGGGTCTTTTTCTGGTTGTAACCCAGCGCACGCGCGTGAACGTTTGTCGGGCCGTCATAGGATTTTAACCCGAGCGGCCGCCGAGGGCGGCGGCGTTTAACCAGCTTATGTCCGGTGGCTTAGTTCGCGCCGGGCAGACGGGCCGCCGCGAGCGCGTCAATCTCCTCGCCATCGCACATCTCGCTGGCCAGGTCCTGGAGTCTCGGCAGGCCCACTGGCGCGGCTTCCTGCATCAGGCGTGTCACCAGCGCGTAGATGTCCGCCTCGCCGTCAGTTCGCCGGCGAATCTCACGGTCCAGATCATGGAAGACTGTCACGGCCCTTGCCGTAATGGCGCCTGCTGACGTGGGCGTCGACATATTGTCGACTGCCTGGCCGCGCGCGCGGAATCGGGCAATGGCGTTGTCGAAACGCTTGTCGGAAATTGTGCCGCTGTCGCGCAGGGTCAACAGCGTCAGGTATTCGGCCAGCCCTTCGTCAATCCAGTCCTGGTCCCGTGCAGCCGGCACTGGAGCGACGACGTGAATCAGTTCGTGCACCAGGGTGCTCGTGCCATTTTCGCTGAGCAGGGGCCTGTCCGCGTGGACATAGAGCGAGGCAGGGCCCGACAGGCCGCCGCGCCACATCGGGTCGCCGGCCGCCACGATCGCAATGCGCTCGATATCGATCGGCAGCTTTGCGGCGAGCGTGGGCACGGTCCAGCGCAGTAGCCCAAGCATGCCGACTCGCTGCACGCCCTGACCGCGCGGTCCGGCAACGGTCAGGCGAATGCCGGCGACGCGATCGCGGCGAACGCCGAGGCGGCCGGCAGCGATCCAACCGGTCGGGCGGTCGAAACTGCGGTTCGGGTTGTCAATCACCCAGCGAAATCCTGCCAGACGTTTGAACGCAGTGACGGCAGTCCAGTCGGCCGGCAGGTTTAAGGAGAGCCGACTGACGGAGCGGGCGCCGTCTGTGAAACTGCTGGCGGCCGGGGGGAACAGGTCCTCGCCCCGGAACATTGCCCAGTCCGACGCGACCCACGCGTCGTAGCCGCTGCTATTGCGTCGGTGCGGGAGTTCGACGGTGTAGTTCAGCTGCCCGCCGTTCGCAGGGGGTTGCCAAATCACGCGATCGCCGTTCCGGGTGACGGTGCCATCACCGGCGAAATCGCGATAGCGCGGCCGGGGGGCGCGGAGCCGCAGTTCCTCGAGCAGTTGGCCGTCCTGATCCAGGGTCAGCGTGACCGGTACGTCGCTCGACCCCGCGCTGATCGTGGCGTCGAAGTTCACGCGGTAACGCAGATCTTCGGTCGCCTCGGTCTCGGCCACCGCTGGGATGCCCAGCAGCCCGAGCCCGAGCGCAGCGAGCAGCAGTTGTGTCATGAAGGCTTGGCGCGCGTGACAGGCAGCGGCCCCGAATCGGCCGCGGCCTCTGTCAGGAAGGCCCCTCGTTGACGATAAAGGCCTGCAACTCGCGCGCCAGGCCTTTGCAGGCCGCTGCCTGCGTGCGGGCAATCAACGGCACCGGGACAACGACCGCAGGAATCATCGACGTCCCGCGCACCGCCGCGCTGACCGCGCCGGCCGACTTGCCGTCTTCAATATCCCAGATTGCGGCTTCGTAGCTGGAATCGTTTTCCCACCACGCAAGCCCGAAGCACCCACCGCCGCCGGGCCCGACGGCGCAGGACAGGCTGCCGCCGCCTGCGGTGCGCTCGGTGTCGCCATTCAGCCAGACGATATACCGAACCCCGCTGGCGCGAATCTTCTCGGCTACGCCGGGCCTGGCCATCAAATCGGGCAATGCATTGGGACCTTGCGGCATGAAACGTGGCTCGAACCATGGGAACAGATCATCGACGAAGGCTTCGTCGGGGTAGACGTTGATGCTGGCTTTGCCTTTTTGCACCGCCTTGGTCACGCAATCGACGAAGCCGTCTTCGGTCTCATTGCCGGCGTGATAGCTCGATTCGATTATGACGATCGATTCATCGGCGGAAATACCAGTTGCAGCGCTCTTGGATTCCTCCACTCGGGTCGTCATGCAACCGTTCAGCAGGAACAGGCTGGCAAGGCAGAGCACGCTGGCTGCTCTGTCAGGATGCATCGTTGACCAATTCATCGCCCAGCGCCACCTCTTCACTCGGTTCGTTGGCTTCGGCCGTGCCCGCATCTGCGACTTCGTCCGCGGGCGCCGGCGTGTCGGGATTCTCACCGCTGATTATAGCTTCGACCTTGGCCCTGTCGGCCAGTTCCGCTGCTATCTGCGCTGCAGCATCGCGCATGGCGCGTGCCGTGGCGACGGCCATCGACTTGGCGCCGCCGAAACGTTTCGAATCGCTTTGACCGTATGCGGCTATCGGCCAGTCGGTAATGACGCTGCCGTCCGGACGCGTAACGTGCAGCTTGTACTTGATCCAGACCGCGTATTGGTCCGTGCGGGACTGCCTGGGCAGCGAGAATTCGAGCGCTTCCACCCGGGGCTCAACCACCAGGTCAACGCCGGCGGCTGCCGGTTCCCGTTCGCCGAGGTCGACCGCCCGGTCGAACATCTCATTGAACACTTTATCGAAGAGGGCCCGATTCGCCGCGCCGATGTCGAAACTCCAGTCGACGTCATTCGGCAAATCTTCGGCGTACTGATAGCCGGTGAATTCCGGCGAGTATCGCAGGCCAACGGCGAGCGGCAGCGGCTCGACCAGGGGCTTCGGAAAATCAGGCTCGACGACGACTGCCTGCGAGCAGGCTGACAGGGCAGCGGCCGCCGCCAGTCCAACACCGAGGCGCCGGATCGAGAGCCTTGCAGTATGCATATTGGAAGGGGCTGAAATACTCAGATTCCTTGGTTTCCGCCCTCAGATACTGCCGTATTTGGTATTGAATAGAAAATGGCGCCCGCCGCCGCGTAGCCGGCCGATTGCCGCGCCGCAATCAATGCGCCCGGGTCGTTCGTGCCACCCGGCCGTCAGCGAAACAGCACGTCGACCTTGCCAATCGGCGGCTGATTTTGAGCATGGTCCGCGAGCTCGTTCGCGAGACGCCGCGCGTCGGCGAAATCGGCCGTCACTTTCATGGGCAACACGACCTCTACATCTACCTGGCCTTCCAGATAGTGGAGATTGATTTTTTCGATAGCTTCCGCTTCCGACACAGGCTGCCAGCTGGTCTTGAGTTGCTTGAGGATCTCCGAGCGACCGGGCAGCAACACGCGGGTTTGCTCGTGGGTGTCGTCCTCGGGATCGACGTGGATCATCACGTCACCAATATCGCGATGTTGGCGCTTCAGTTGCACCAATACCCGATCACCGATCATGTGTCCTTCCGAAACCGTGACGTCGGGGTCGACGAGAATGTGCACCTCGACGAGCACTTCGCCGCCCATGCGACGTGTGCGCAACATGTGGAACTCACGCACGCCATCGACCGATTCGATCGTCTCGATGATGTCCTGCAGGGCTTCCGGCTCCACGCCGGTGTCCACCAGTTCGCGAACGCCGCCCCAGCCGAGTGACCAGCCAATCTTGCCAATCATGATGGAGACGCCGATCGCGGCGACCGCATCCAGGTAGGGCTGGCCTGCCATCACGCCGACGATGCCGACCAGCACCACGACCGAGGAGATCGCATCCGAGCGATGGTGCCACGCGTTCGCGCGCAGCAGGTCGGAGTTGATCCGGTCGGCGACCTTGACGGTGTACCAATACAGCCATTCCTTGGACAGGATCGAGAACACCGTGACCACCAGTGCCAGCACGCCGGGCTGGAGCAGCTTTTCAGGATTCATGATGCGGTCGACCGCATCCAGTGTGATGCCGACGGCCACGGTCAATAACAGCACGCCGAGACCGATTGTGGCCACGGTCTCGAAGCGGGCGTGTCCGTAAGGGTGCTCTTCGTCCGCGCCCATACTGTTGTATTTGGCGGCCACCAGCACCATGGCGTCGCTGGCGAGATCAGACAGGGAGTGCACACCATCGGCGACGAGCGCCTGCGAGTTGCCGAGCAGGCCGAAAACGATCTTCGCGAACGCCAGGACGAGATTGATGACCGCCCCAACCACCGTCACCCGGCGTTTGTCGAGATAAGCTTCCTGCAGATTTGTCGCGGTCGCGGTCACGAGCTGTTGAGTCGGTGATTGACGGGCGGCAGATTCTAGACTATTAACGAGGTAAATTGCCGCGGCGCCGCTTGTTCTGATTTCCAGTATCCAATGAATTCTTACTCACTGGCGCTGTTCCTGCATGTCATCGTAGTGGTCTACCTGCTCGGGACCGATCTGGGGCGCTTGTACCTGGCGCGCGTCGGCGCCGACGGAGTGACCGCCCCGGAGTCGCGCCTGATGGCGGCGCGCGCCTGTGGCTGGCTGGGCTCCATGACCAATCTGGCACTCATCATGATTCTGCCCGCCGGTATCAGTGTCGGCGTCGCGATGGGTGTCTACACGCTGTCCCATACAGCC
>JASJBD010000147.1 GCA_030066665.1 Gammaproteobacteria bacterium | reverse complement strand
TCGGTGTTCATGTCGATGCCGAAGCGCATGCGCAGCACCTTGGCTTCGCGCGGCGTCAGGCCGGCGAGCACGTTATGGGTGGTTTCTTTCAGCCCTTCGGTGGTAGCCGAGTCGACTGGTGACAGCGCGGCAGCGTCCTCGATGAAATCGCCCAGGTGCGAATCCTCGTCGTCGCCGATTGGCGTCTCCATGGAAATCGGTTCTTTGGCAATCTTCAGAACCTTGCGAACCTTGTCCTCGGGCATGTCCATGCGCGCCGCCAGTTCTTCCGGCAGCGGTTCGCGTCCCATTTCCTGCAACATCTGCCGGGAAATTCGATTCAGTTTGTTGATCGTCTCGATCATGTGCACCGGGATGCGGATGGTCCGTGCCTGGTCCGCGATAGACCGCGTAATGGCCTGGCGGATCCACCAGGTCGCATAGGTCGAAAACTTGTAGCCACGCCGGTACTCGAACTTGTCCACGGCTTTCATCAAACCGATGTTGCCTTCCTGGATCAGATCGAGGAACTGCAGGCCGCGGTTTGTGTATTTCTTCGCGATGGAAATTACGAGTCGCAGATTCGCCTCGACCATCTCCTTCTTCGCCCGGCGCGCCTTGGCTTCGCCCAGCGACATCTGCCGGTTGATTTCCTTGATCTCGGCGATCGACAGGCAGGTACGTTCTTCCACGGCGATCAGCTTGCGCTGACTGCGCAGGATCTCGTCCTTCATGCGCCCCAGCGTCGCCGAGTACTTGCGCTTGGCCCGAATGTGCTTGTCGGCCCATTTCAGATTGGTTTCGTTGCGCGGGAAACTGCCCAGGAAATCCTTGCGTGGCATGCCAGCTTCGCGCACGCAGATCTGCATGATGCGGCGTTCGCAGGACCGAATCTCCGCAATGGAGTCGCGCAGGTTCAGCACCAGCAGGTCGAACAACTTCGGTGCCAGTTTGATCTCCATGATTTCCGCGGTCAGGCGGTCACGCGCGCGCTGCACTTTCGGATCCGCCGTGCCTAATTTGGCCATCTGGGTCATCAGCCGCTTGTGCCGGCGGAAGATCGACGCGAACCGCTGCGCGGCTTCTTCAGGATCCGGGCCGGTGTCTTCCTCGACCCGGTCTTCCTCGGTTTTGGCGCTGGCCGGAATGACCTCTTCAGGTTCGTTCGGGTCCACAAAGCCGATCAGTATGTCCTGCAGCCGGCCTTCACCCGCCTTGACCGGGGCCCAGGCCAGGGCCAGCAGCTCCAGGGTCGGCGGGAAGTACGACAGCGCGTTCTTGACCTGATCGAGGCCTTCCTCGATGCGTTTCGCGATCCGGATTTCACCTTCCCGCGTCAGCAATTCCACAGTGCCCATCTCGCGCATATACATGCGCACCGGATCCGTCGTGCGACCGAACTCACTGTCGACAGTCGCAAGTGCCGCCGCGGCTTCCTCCACGGCCTCTTCGTCATGGGTCACGGCATTGTCGGACAGGCTCGAAACCTCGACGTCCGACGCCTTCTCGTAGACCGTAATGCCCATGTCATTAATCATGTTCACGATGTCCTCGATCTGTTCCGGATCGACGATATCGTTGGGCAGGTGGTCGTTAACCTCGCCGTAGGTCAGGTAACCTTGCTCCTTGCCGCGGGCGATCAGCAGCTTCAGCTGGGACTGCTGATCACTCTTGTTCGGGAGGGGCTTGTCGGCTTTTTCGCTCACCCGGGCTACCTCGCAAAATAGGCGTAAAAAAACGCGTTATTGTACATTATTCGGCCAAACCCCATCCCGGATTTAACTGTCCGGGGCTGGGTCATATAAGGTCCTGATTCAAAAAGAAAAGAAATCAGCCCGCCGGGCTATTTCCGGCCCCGTCGGGCCCACTGGCGGACCGCCTCAGGCCGCGCAGCTCCTCGCGCTCCTGGCTGGTCAATTCCTGCACGGCCGCCTTGGCCACCAGGGCTTCCAGCCGTGCTTCTTCCTCGCTCGCAACGATACGGGCAAGGCAATCAGCCAGTTCACGTGCCGCGGCTGCCTCATCGACGAGCATTTCCTCGGCCAGCAGCGCTTCCAAATGCGGCCCTTCGCGGCGTTCGCGAAACCGCTCCAGCAGCGCTGCAGAAGAGACATTGGGGCGCTGCGCCGTCATTTCAAGCAGTTCCCGCAGCAGGTCGCTGCCTTTCTGGTGCGCGTTTTCCAGCCCGGCAATCGGCGCCGCATCACCGAGCATTGGATAATTCAGTAATAACTGGATGGCGCGGCGAACCAGGCCAGACCGCGCCGGCCGCGACACGATGCGAGTCCGCGTTGCGGGTTTCGCCGGCCGTTCTGCCGGACCCACCAGTCCGGCCATCTTTTGCGGCGACAGGCCGACTTCCTCGGCGAGCCGTTGGGTCAACAATTCGCGATAGACACCTTGTGGCACAGCGTTGAGCAACGGCTTCGCGAGTTCGGCAAGACGCGCGCGCCCTTCCATGCTGCCGAGATCCGCCTGGGACCGTAAATGGTCGAGCAAATAGTCGGATAACGCGACTGCATCGCGCAGGCGCCCGGTCAATTCCGCGGCGCCGTGTTGACGCACGAGACTGTCGGGATCCTCGCCTTCCGGCAAGAACAGGAACCGCACCTGATGCCCCTCGCGCATCTCCGGCAAGGCATTCTGCAGCGCGCGCCACGCGGCATCTCGACCGGCGCGATCACCGTCAAAACAGAACACGACTTCCGGTGTTGCCCGGAACAGCCGTCGCAGTTGCTCAGCCGTGGTGGCAGTGCCGAGGGTTGCCACGACATTGCGAATGCCATGACGCGCGAGGCTGACGACGTCCATGTAGCCTTCCACCACCAGCACGCGCTCCAGGCGGCGGCTTGCACGACGTGCCTCATAAAGACCATATAGTTCACGGCCTTTGTGGAAGACCGCCGTTTCCGGCGAGTTCAGATACTTCGGTTCTCCGGTGCCCAGCACGCGCCCGCCGAAGGCGACGACGCGGCCACGGCTGTCGCGAATCGGGAATATGATGCGATCGCGGAAACGATCGTAATGACCGCCACCATCCCGCGGCACAATCAGGCCCGCGGATTGCAGCAGTCGTTCCCGCTCCGGCGTGTCGCCCAGACGGCGCAGCAGGAAATCCCAAGCGGCCGGCGCATACCCGATGCCAAATTCCCTGGCTGTCTCGCCATCGAGCCCGCGACTCCGCAGATAGTCGACAGCGGTCGCCGCGTCCTTCAGGCTTTGTTGATAAAGCCGCGTGGCCTCCGCGAGCGTGTCGTAGACCGGCGCCACCGGGCTGCGCGGCCCGCTCGCGCTTTCCTCCCGCGGCACCTCGACGCCGAGCATGTGGGCAAGCTCTTCGACCGCGTCGACGAATTCGAGCCGGTCGAATTCCATCAGGAAACCGATCGCTGTGCCGTGCGCGCCGCAACCGAAGCAGTGGTAGAAACCCTTCTCAGGACTGACGGTGAAGGACGGGGTTTTTTCGCCGTGGAATGGGCAGCAAGCCTTGTATTCGCGGCCGGCCTTCTTGAGCGGCACCCGCGCGCCGACGACCTCGACAATGTCCGCACGGGCAACGAGGTCGTCAATAAAATCCTGCGGTATTCGGCCGGCCACGACTTTAAAGCGTCTTTGTTTTTTGCGCGCTCCAGAGAACGCGGCTTTGCCGGATCAGTCTAGCAGACGGCACCGGGGCCGCCGGCCTGCCGGTCAGCCGCCGAGCCTGGCCTTGACCAGTTTGCTTACCGCGCCCATATCGGCGCGCCCCTGAGCCGCGGCGCGAATTGCATTCATGACCTTGCCCATGTCTTTCATCGACGCGGCGCCGGTCTTGCTGATGGTCGCATCGATCAGCGCGGTCAGTTCCTCGTCACTCAGTCCTTCGGGGAGGTAAGCCTCCAGCACGGCGGCCTCGGACAATTCCTTTTCCGCCAGTTCGGCGCGACCCGCGTCGGTGAATTGCGCCGCCGCTTCGCGACGCTGTTTGATCTGTTTCTCGACGATCTGCAGCAGGGCGGGTTCGTCCAGCTCGCTCCGATCGTCGATTTCGCGCTGCTTGATTGCGGCCAGCAGCATGCGAATGGTCGACAGGCGTGCCTTGTCGCCCGACCGCATGGCGGCCTTCATATCGGTCTGGAGTTGTTCCTTGAGAGCCAAGTCGGCTCCGACGGTCTGTTAGTAGAGGCGGCGACGGCGATTGACCTCGCGCGCCGTCCTTTTCATCTGGCGCTTCACGGCAGCCGCTTTTTTCCGCTTGCGTTCCTGGGTCGGCTTCTCGTAGAACTCTCTACGGCGGACTTCGGTCAGAATGCCGGCTTTTTCGCAGGCACGCTTGAAACGCCGCAGGGCGGCGTCAAAATTCTCGTTTTCGCGGACGCGGACGCTCGGCAAGACTGTGTTCCTCGGGACGAAAAAAACCGGCGTAATGCCGGGTTGACCAATAAATATAGACGCTGCCAGATGGAAATGCAAAATCCCGCGCCCGACGGCCCGGTGCTCGGCATCGAGACCAGCTGCGACGAGACCGCCGTGGCCATCTATTGTCCCCGGCATGGACTACTCGCGCACGAGCTCTTCAGCCAGGCAGACCTGCATGCGGCCTTTGGCGGCGTGGTGCCGGAGCTGGCGTCGCGAGACCATCTGCGCCGGCTGTTGCCGCTGTTGACCCAAACGCTGACCGCGGCCGGGTTGGCCGGGCGAGACCTGGCGGCAGTGGCCTATACGGCCGGCCCAGGCCTGATTGGCGCACTGCTGGTTGGCGCTACTGCGGGCGTGGGCCTCGCGTTCGCCTGGAGCGTGCCGGCGATGCCGGTCCACCATATGGAAGCGCACCTGCTGGCCCCCCTGCTGGAGGACGAGCCGCCCGAGTTTCCGTTTCTGGCGCTGCTGGTATCGGGCGGTCACAGCATGCTCGTCGATGTCAGGCGCTTTGGCGACTACAGCATCCTCGGCGAGACGGTCGACGACGCGGCGGGCGAGGCCTTCGACAAGGCGGCCAAGCTGCTCGGTTTGCCTTATCCTGGCGGCCCGGCGCTCGCGAAACTGGCGGAGCATGGTGATGCGACGCGGTTCGACTTGCCGCGGCCAATGCTGCGACGTCCCGGCCTCGACTTCAGTTTCAGCGGCTTGAAGACTGCGGTCATGCTGGCCGTCCGGGAACAGGAACGCCTGGGCGGGCCCGGCGAGCAGGACCGCGCCGATCTGGCCGCGAGCTTCCAACTTGCCGTCGTCGACACCCTCGTGGCCAAGGCCGAGCGGGCGTTGACGGCGTCGGGCCGCGAGCGACTGGTGATCGCCGGCGGCGTCGGCGCGAATCGCCTGTTGCGGGAGCGACTTCGCGAGAGCATGGCCGCGCGGGGGGGCAGGGTCTACTATCCTCGCATCGACTTCTGTACCGACAATGCTGCCATGGTCGCGCTGGCCGGCAGCCTGCGGCTGCGGGCCGGCAAGCCACCATCGCTACTGGTAGAGGCGAGGCCGCGCTGGCCGTTGACCGACGCTTGAACCGTGCCATGAACGAACCGCGGCGTGACACCGTTTTCATCAATGACCTGCGCGTCAAGACCATCGTCGGTGTGTGGGCCTGGGAGCGGGTCGTGCCACAGATCGTGCACATCGACCTGGAGTTGGCGGCCGATGCGGCCGTGGCCGCCGCGACGGATAACCTCGAGCACACCATCGATTATCATGCCGTTGCGAGCCGCGTCACGGCATTCGTCGAGGCGTCGACATTCCAGCTCATCGAGACCATGGCGGAGCAAATTGCCGGCATTCTGACCGGCGAGTTCGATCTGCCATGGGTCCGCGTCACCATCCATAAGACCTGGGCGGTGGCCGGCTATCGCGATGTTGGTATAGCGGTGGAGCGGGGCGAGCGATGAACGCGGTTGCGCAGCCGGTCAGCGTGTTCTTGAGTGCCGGCAGCAACATTGATCCTGTGCGCCACCTGCGGCAGGCCATTGCCGCGCTGGATGAGCGCTATGGTCCGCTGCAACTCTCGCCGGTGTACCGCAGTGCGCCGGTCGGTTCCGCCGGGGAGGATTTCCTGAACCTGGTGATCGGCTTTCGCACGAGTGAGACACCGGACCAGGTCGTCGCCGTGCTCGAGGACTTGCATCGACAGGCCGGGCGCGAGCGCGCGGTCGACGGCACCGCGTCGCACACGCTGGATCTCGATCTGTTGTTACACGGTGATACGGTGCGCGACGATGAAATCAGGTTGCCGCGGCCGGACATCCTGAAGTTTGCCTTCGTGCTGGCGCCACTCACGGATCTCGCGCCGGACTTGCGTCACCCGGTGACGGGCCAGAGCATGCAGGAGCTGTGGAACGCGTTTGATCGTGACAGCCAGCCGCTCGCACGGGAACCGGTGCAGCTGCGCTGACGGCGCGAAGAATTACCAGCCGATGCTGCGGCCGCCGTCGACGGCGATGATTTGCCCGGTGACGTACTTTGCGTCGCGCACCAGGTAGAGCACGCACTCGGCAATATCCTCCGGTTCACCCATTCGGCTCAGCGGTATCTGTTTCATGATGCTGCGCTTGGTGCTGTCGGGGAGCCCCGCTTCGTCCCACAGAATGGCACCGGGTGACACGCCGTTCACGCGAATCTCCGGCGCCAGATCTTTCGCCAGGCTACGGGTCAGCATCGCCAGGCCGGCTTTGGCGGGGCCGTAAACCGGATGATTACGCAGTGGCCGCGTCGCATGCACGTCGACGATGTTGACGATGCTGCCCCCCCGGTTGCGCAGCTCCGGCGCGGCTGCCTGACTGAGGAACAGCGGTGCCTGCAGATTCGTGCCGATCAGATCGTCCCACTCCCGCATGGTGATCTCGCCGACCGGCGTCGGGTAGAAACTCGAGGCATTGTTGACCAAGACATCCAGGCGGCCCGCGCGGCCGATCACGCCGTCGATCAGCGCGGGTAGCGCGGCCGTTTCCAGCAGGTCAGCCTGAACCGTGAACGCGGAATCCGCCCGGACCGCATTCAGTTCGTCCACCAGCGTTTCGGCGGGTTTGGCCGAACCGCGATAATGCACGGCCACGCCGGCTCCTGCCGCGTGCAGCGTGCGTGCGATGCAGGCGCCGATGCGGATGGCGGCGCCGGTGACCAGCGCCCATCGGCCACCCAGTGTTCGCGAATCAAGACTCATGCTGACCGGTTGCTGCGTGGCGCAGCTCTGCGACGGTGGCCGTGTAAGATACCTGTCCCGACCATGGACGCCAATGCCGATTTGCCGGCGCCGCCGCCGGAACTTGCCGCACATAGCCAAAAGCTGGTCGATCTGATTGCCGCGCGAGTGGTCGCGGCCGGCGGCTGGCTGGACTTCGCCGATTTCATGCAGGCCG
>JASJBD010000146.1 GCA_030066665.1 Gammaproteobacteria bacterium | reverse complement strand
AACCAGAGCATCGGTTACATGGACCGGCTCGACTACGTGTCGATGATGTGTAACGAGCACGGCTACGTGCTGGCAATTGAGAAATTGCTGGGCGTCGACGTCCCGATTCGGGCGCAGTACATCCGGGTCATGTTCGACGAGATAACGCGAATCCTGAATCACCTGATGTGGTTGGGGGCACACGGTCTCGATATAGGCGCCATGACCATGTTTTTGTACTGCTTCCGCGAGCGCGAAGACCTGATGGATTGCTACGAGGCGGTGTCAGGTACGCGGATGCATGCGACCTACTACCGGCCCGGCGGTGTGTATCGCGATTTGCCGAACGAGATGCCGCAGTACGGTAGCTCCAGTTCGCGTAGCGAGAAGGATATACAGCGCCTGAATGCGGCGCGGCAGGGATCGTTGCTGGATTTCATCTCCGATTTCACGGATCGGTTCCCGGCCTGTGTTGACGAATACGAGACCCTGCTGACCGATAACCGCATCTGGAAACAGCGCACGGTCAACATCGGGGTCGTGTCGCCTGAGCGAGCCATGCAACTGGGTTTCAGCGGGCCGATGCTCAGAGGCTCCGGAGTCGCCTGGGACCTGCGGAAGAAACAACCCTACGAGGTTTACGCTGACCTCGATTTCGATATCCCGATCGGCGTGAACGGCGATTGCTACGACCGTTACCTCGTGCGGATCGAGGAGCTGCGCCAGTCAAATCGCATCATCCGGCAATGTGTCGACTGGCTGCGCGACAATCCGGGTCCGGTCATGGCCGATGATCACAAGCTCGTACCCCCGGATCGCGAGTCGATGAAAGACGACATGGAAGCGTTAATCCATCACTTCAAGCTATTTACCGAGGGTTACACGGTGCCGGCCGGCGAAGCCTATGCCGCGGTCGAGCACCCGAAGGGTGAGTTTGGCGTCTACCTGGTTTCCGACGGTGCCAACAAGCCGTATCGCGTGAAAGTTCGCGCGCCGGGTTTTGCACACCTGTCGGCGATGCAGGAGATGGTCGAGGGACACATGCTGGCCGATGTGGTTGCCGTGATTGGCACGCAGGACATCGTGTTCGGGGAGATTGATCGCTGATGAGCATCGAAGCGGGCAGTTTGTCGGCGCACGTACGCGAGGAGATCGACCGCTGGAAGGCGCGCTTCCCTGAAGGTCGCCAGCGCTCCGCGGTCATTGCCGCCCTGCATGCCGTGCAACACGAGCAGGGACACCTGTCGCCGGACGCCATGGATGCCGTAGCGAAATACCTCGAGCTGCCATCGATTCAGGTATTCGAGGTCGCGGCGTTTTATTCGATGTTCGAGACCAAGCCGGTCGGTCGGCACAGCGTGTCGGTTTGTACCAATATCTCCTGCATGCTCTGTGGTGGCGACGAAATCCTCGAGCATGTCAAGACCAAGCTGGGCGTCGAGCCCGGCCAGAGCACGGCCGACGGCAAGTATTTCCTCAAGGAGGAATTCGAGTGTCTCGCGGCATGCACCGGCGCGCCGATGATGATGGTCGATCATGTCTACTACGAGAATCTCACGCCCGAACGGGTCGATGAGATCCTGGCCGAGTTGGATTGATGGGCGGGCTCGAGAAAAACCTGGTTTGCCTGCAGACGCTCGGACTGGACGAGCCGTGGACACTCGACAGCTATCTGCAAATCGATGGGTACAAGGCCTGGAAGCGGGTTCTGGCTGGCGATTTCAGTCAGGCTGAAATCATCGACATCGTGAAGTCTTCCGGACTGCGTGGTCGCGGCGGCGCCGGTTTCCCGACCGGCGTGAAGTGGAGCTTCATGCCGCGCGAGTCGGAGGTGCAGAAGTACGTGGTCTGCAATTCCGATGAGAGTGAGCCGGGCACCTGTCACGATCGGGACATTCTGCGCTACAACCCGCACGCGATCATCGAAGGCATGGCGATCGGTGGCTTCGCGATGGGTGCTACCGTCGGTTACAACTACATCCGCGGCGAGTTCATGGCCGAGCCGGTACCGCGCTTCGAAGCGGCGGTCGCGGAGGCCTATGCGGCGGGCCTGCTGGGCAAGAACATCCAGGGTTCCGGCATCGATTTCGATCTCTATACCTTTGTCGGCGCCGGCGCCTACATCTGCGGTGAAGAGACGGGCTTGCTGGAGTCACTCGAGGGCAAACCCGGGCGGCCACGATTCAAGCCGCCATTCCCGGCAGGCTTCGGGCTGTACGGCAAGCCGACGACCATCAATAACACGCAGAGTTTTGCGTCCGTGCCCACGATCATCAACAAGGGACCGGACTGGTTTTCGCAGCTGGGTCCGGAGAACTCCGGCGGCACACTGATCTTCTCCGTCTCCGGCCACGTCAACGAGCCGGGCAATCACGAGTTGCCGCTGGGTATCCCGTTCAGGGAGCTGATCGAGCTGTGCGGTGGCATTCGGAACGGCAATCGACTCAAGGCGGTTATTCCCGGCGGTTGTTCCGTGCCGGTCATGCCGGCGGCCGCGATCGAAGATGTCAATCTCGACTACGACAGCTTGCGCGACGCCGGCTCGGCGCTCGGCACTGGCGCCATGATCATCATGGATGAAACGACCTGCATGGTGAGTGCGTTGACGCGCATTGCGCGCTTCTATTTCGCGGAATCCTGCGGGCAGTGCACGCCCTGCCGGGAGGGCACGGGCTGGCTCTATCGCACGCTGGTGAGAATTCAGGAAGGCCGCGGCACGCGGGAGGACATCGATATGCTGGTCGATGTCGCGAACAAGATCGAGGGCCATACCATCTGCGCGTTTGGCGATGCGGCAGCCTGGCCGGTGCAGAGTTTCGTCAAGCATTTCCTGCATGAGTTCGAATACATGGTCGAGCACGGTGGCGAGTCGATCGTCAATGAGAGAGCGGCGGCGGCATGAGTGACCAGAAATTCAAGCTGCGGATCGACGGCGTCGAGTACGAGGCCTCGCCCGGGCAGATGCTTATCGAGATTACGGACGCTGCCGGCATCTACGTGCCGCGGTTTTGCTACCACGAAAAATTGTCGGTCGCGGCTAACTGCCGCATGTGCCTCGTCGAGGTCGAAAAGGCACCGAAACCGTTGCCCGCGTGCGCAACGCCCGTGGCCGATGGCATGGTCGTGTCGACACGCTCGCCCGATGCGATCGCTGCGCAGAAGGCGACCATGGAATTCCTGCTGATCAATCATCCGCTGGATTGCCCGATCTGCGATCAGGGCGGCGAATGCGAATTGCAGGACCTGGCCATGGGCTACGGTCGCGACGTATCGCGTTTTACGGAACGCAAGCGCTCGGTCGCCGACAAGGATCTGGGCCCGCTGGTATCAACGGACATGACCCGGTGCATTCACTGCACCCGCTGTGTGCGATTCGGCCAGGAGATCGCTGGTATTCAGGAACTGGGCACGCTGGGCCGCGGTGAGCGCACGGAAATAGGTACCTACATCGAACGCAGTGTCGACCATGAGCTTTCGGGCAACATCATCGATCTTTGCCCGGTGGGCGCCCTGAACAACAAGCCGTACCGATTCTCCGCGCGGGCCTGGGAGATGGTCGCGCGGCCGACCATTGCACCACACGATTGTGTGGGTGCCAACATCTATGCCCATGTGCTCGGTGGTCGGATTAAACGCGTCGTGCCCCGGCAGAATGAGGCAGTCAACGAGACCTGGGCGGCGGACCGTGATCGCTTCAGCTACGAAGGCATCTACGCAGATGACCGCGTCCAGCAGCCGCTGTTGCGCGTAAACGGGGAATTGCAGCCCGTCAGTTGGGAGCAGGCCCTCGATGCGGCGGCGGGCGCGTTGCGGGATGCAGGTAGTGAGTGCGGCGCGTTGCTCTCGCCGAGCTGCACCGTTGAGGAGGGCTACCTTAGCAACAGGATTCTTGCCGCACTGGGTTCCGGCAATATCGATCACCGTCTGCGACGGCGGGATTTTCGTGATGCGGATGCCGACCCGGTTATGCCATGGCTGGGCACTAACATCGCAGGCGTCGAGCAGATGGATGCACTGCTGGTGGTCGGTTCCAACCTGCGCCGGGAAGCGCCGCTGCTGGCGCATCGGGTGCGGCAGGCTGCGCTGGCCGGCGCGCGCATCGGCTTTGTCAATGCGGACGCCTACGAATACCTGTTCCCGGTCACGGCCCAGCACGTCGGGACGGACCTGCTCGCCGAAATGCAGTCGCTGGTGGCTGCGTCCAGTGGAACCGGCGACGATGACCGGCAACACAGCGTTGTCGCGCTGCGCGAGGGCAAGAACGCCTTCGTGTGGCTGGGCCAAATAGCGGCCCGTCATCCGCGCTTCGCTGAATTACGGCGCTTGGCTGCGGAGTTATGCAGGGCAACCGGCGCCCAGCTCGGATACGTATCCGAGGGCGCCAACGCCGCCGGACTGGCGCTGGCCGGCGCGCTGCCGCACCGGGATGCCGCCGGGCAGTCGGCTGCCGTAAACGGGCGCGACGTGTCGCAAATGCTGCGCGACCCGCCGGCGACGCTGCTGCTGCTCGGGGTCGAACCGGAACTGGACTTTGCCGGCGATGCCAGCGGTACCGTTGCGTCGGCGGGCAAGGTCGTCGCGCTGACCCCGTATCTCGCAGGCGCTTTACGCGAGCATGCTGATATCGTGCTGCCAATCGGTACTTTCGCAGAGACGTCCGGCACTTACGTGAACGCGGCCGCGCAATGGCAGAGTTTCGCCGGTGCCGCGACGCCGGTTGGCGACAGTCGGCCAGCCTGGAAAGTGCTGCGCGTGCTGGCTAACTTGCTGGAGGTCTCCGATAGCGAGTACACGACGTCGGAAGACGTTCGCGACGAGCTGCGCGAGTTGGTCGGCGACCTGCAGCCGGATAATTCCCTGAATACCGACAGCAAGCTGGCAGCCGCCAGCGAAGTGCCCGGACCCGAAATTCTCGATGTGCCCATGTACAGCATCGATGCACTGGTGCGACGGGCGCCAGCACTGCAACAGACTCGCGAGGCTCGCGCAGCCACAGGTGATGACGAGGCGGACGAGGCGGCCTGACGGTAGATCATGAGCTGGTTAGCAAACATACTCGCCGCACTGCCGCCGCTACTGGCAGACATCCTGCTCGCGACCCTGCAGATCCTGCCGCTCGTGATCGTGGTCATTCTTTGCGTGGCTTTCCTGACGCTGGCCGAGCGCAAGGTCATTGGCGCCATGCAGGCACGGATCGGGCCCAACCGGGTTGGTCCGAAAGGCCTGTTGCAGCCATTCGCGGACGTCATCAAATTGCTGGTCAAGGAAGTCGTATTGCCGGCCAAGGCCAATCGATTCCTGTTCCTGATCGCGCCCCTGTTATCCATCATCCCGGCATTGGCCGCCTGGGCCGTCATCCCGTTGTTCCCAGGCTTCGCGATTGCTGATATCGATGCCGGTCTGCTGTATGTGCTGGCGCTGACGTCGCTCGGGGTTTACGGCGTCATCATTGCCGGGTGGGCGACCAACTCGAAATACGCGTTGCTGGGGGCGATGCGATCGGCTGCTCAGATCGTGGCCTACGAAATCGCGATGGGATTCGCGTTGGTGGGTGTGCTGATGGCCGGCGGAAGTCTCAACCTGGGTCGGATTGTCGAAGCACAGGCCGGCGGCATTCAGAACTGGTTCCTGATACCGCTGTTCCCGCTATTCCTTGTGTATTTCATCTCGGGTGTCGCGGAAACGAACCGTGCGCCCTTCGATGTGGCTGAAGGTGAGTCGGAGATTGTGGCGGGTTTCCACGTGGAGTACTCCGGCGTCGCATTCGCGGTGTTCTTCCTGGCCGAATACGCGAATATGATCCTGATTTCCGCGTTGACCGCGGTGATGTTTCTCGGTGGTTGGGAATCGCCGTTCTCCGGATTGGACGGCCTGGGCTGGCTGGCAACTCCGGGGTTGCACTGGCTGGCAATCAAGATTGGCCTGTTCCTGTTTTGCTTCCTGTGGTTCCGCGCCACTTTTCCCCGTTACCGTTATGACCAGATCATGCGCCTGGGATGGAAAGTGTTTATCCCGATCACGATCATCTGGATTTTCGTGGAGGGTGCGATGGTGATGATGCAGATTGGCCCCTGGAGCGCCTGACTATGACGACGCGTGCCAGCATTGCGAAGACCTTTACCCTCTGGGAGCTGCTCAAGGGATTGAGTGTGACGTTGCGCAACCTGTTCCGGCGCAAGGTCACGATCTTCTACCCGGAGGAAAAAACTCCGCAATCGCCGCGCTTCCGCGGCTTGCATGCGCTGCGCCGTTATCCGAACGGTGAGGAGCGTTGCATTGCCTGCAAGTTGTGCCAGGCGGTCTGCCCGGCAGCGGCGATTACCATCGAGTCGGATGTGGCCCCGGACGGCACCCGGCGTACGACGCGCTATGACATCGATTTGTTCAAGTGTATCTACTGCGGTTTTTGCGAGGAGTCTTGCCCGGTAGATGCGATTGTCGAGACCCGGGTGTTCGAGTACCACATGGAACAACGGGGCGAGAACATCATGACGAAGGATAAGCTGCTGGCCGTTGGCGATAAGTACGAGCAGCAAATCGCCGCTGATCGCACCGCGGATTCCACCTACCGGTGACCATCATGTGTAGATTTGCGGCAATCCGGGAGCCTGGCTGACGTGACGCCACTGATACTGTTCTATGGTTATGCCGCGGTGTTGCTACTGGCGGCTACGGGAGTGATCGCGTCGCGCAATCCGGTTTATTCCGTGTTGTTCCTGGTGCTAGCGTTCGTGACCAGCGCGTTTCTATGGCTGCTGCTCGAGGCTGAATTCCTCGCCATCGTGCTGGTGCTCGTGTACGTCGGCGCGGTCATGGTGCTGTTCCTGTTCGTCGTGATGATGCTGGACGTCGATCAAGCGCGGCTACGTGCCGGGTTTACCAAGTACGCGCCGTTGGCCGGCTTGCTCGCGATCGCCGTCGCGGGCGAATTGATCGCGGTGCTGTGGCTCAAGACCAGCGATTTGCCCATCACGGCCAATCAGCCGCCGCGGGACGCCGATTACAGCAACACCAGGGCGCTCGGCGAGGTGCTCTATACCGATCATGTCTATGCCTTCGAATTAGCTGCCTTCCTGCTGTTGTTGGCAATTGTTGCGGCGATCGTGTTGACGATGCGCCGGCGCCCCGGCCTGAAGGCCCAGGACATTGCGCGGCAGGTTGCGGTGCGTCGCGATGACCGGGTGCGCCTGGTCCAGATGGAGGCGGAGCGGGACCAATGATCACCCTGGGCCACTACCTGGGATTGTCCGCTGCA
>JASJBD010000029.1 GCA_030066665.1 Gammaproteobacteria bacterium | reverse complement strand
CAGGTCCGCTCGCAGGGCACCGCCGCTGAAAATTGGCAAAGTCGCGCCGACACCAATGCCCCACGAGTTGCCGTCGAAGGTTTCGGCGGCCGGAACTTCTATCGCGGCGGCGCCGGTTCCGATGTCGCGGCCTTCGGTATCGACGACAACTCGTGGGGCATTGGTGTCGGCGCGACTTTGCCAATTTTCAGCGGCGGTGCCCTGCGAGCGGACCTGAACCGCTCACGGCTATCGCTGCGACAGCTGCAACGTCAGCGTGCGGCGGTTGAGCAGGATGTCGAGACCCGGGTGCGTATTTCGATGGAGGCCGCGGCCAGCTCGTTTTCCGCGATCGAACTGACAGCCGATGCGGCCCGCGCCGCAACGGAGAACCTGGACCTGATTACGGATTCCTACTCCAAGGGCGCCAAGTCGGTCACGGATCTGATCGACGCCCAGAATGCGGCACTGGCCGCGGAGCTGTCTGCAGCCGAAGCCAAGTACATCTACCTGAATGACGTCATCACGGTGCTGCGCGAGGCGAACGATTTCTCCCTGTTGCTGGACGCGCAATACGCCAATGACTGGTTCGCCGAGGTGCAGGCGTATTTCCAGTCCCGGGGCGTGCAGCTCAACTGACAGGGACCGATAGGAGACCACGACAGTGAATGGCAAGCGACTCCGGGTTGTCCCGCTGCTCCCCACGCTGGCCGTCCTGCTGGGCGCCTGTCAGCAGGACGCACCCGAAACAGAAACCCTGATACGCCCGGTGCGGTATGAACGCGTGGTTTCATCCGGCAGCGCGCAGCGCCGCGAATTCTCGGGGGTCACCAAAGCGGCGCTGGAAGCCGATCTGAGCTTCAAGGTGCCCGGCAATATCACCCGCATTCGGGTCAATGTGGGCGATACGATTACCAGCAACGACCCCGTCGCGGAACTCGATCCGACGGACTTCGAAGTGCAGTTGCGCGAAGCTGAAGCCGGCCTCGAGCTCGCGCGCGCGGAAGTCCGCAATGCGCGCGCTGCGTTCGATCGCACCCGCGAGCTCTATGAGAATCGTAACGCCTCGAAGAGCGACCTTGACAATGCCCGGGCGATGTCGGAATCCGCCGGCGCCCAGCTCAGGGCAGCCCAGCAACAACTGGAAGCCGCGCGCCTCCAGCTCTCCTACACGAGACTGACTGCACCGCAGGCCTGCTCGGTGGCGCAAAAATATGTGGAGCCAAACCAGAACGTGTCCGCCGGACAGCCGATCATGAAGGTCAATTGCGGCGACTGCGCCGAAATCAGCGTGGACGTGCCGGAGGTGTTCATCAGCCGAGTCGAATCGGGCAGCACCGCGACCGTAATCCTGTCGGCGTTTCCGGGCCGCGAGTTCGTTGGCAATGTCACTGAAATCGGCGTGGCGCCGAATCGCAGCAGCGCCACGTACCCGGTGACCGTCGCATTGAGCGACGAATGCCAGGACATCCGGTCCGGCATGGCGGCCACGGTTTCGATGCTGTTGCGCGGCCCGGCCGATGCGGCGGGTTTGTACGTCCCGCTGGTTAGCGTGGGCGAAGACCGGGACGGCAACTTCGTCTACGTGCTGGTCCCGGGCGAGCAGGGCCGGTGGATCGCCTCGCGGCGCCGTGTGGAGGTGGGCCCGCCGACACCGGACGGCATTCTCATCCTCGACGGCCTGGATGAAAACGAGCTGATCGCGACCGCCGGCGTGCGACGGTTGAACGACGGCCAGGTCGTGACGCTGCTCGGTAGCGTGAACTGAGCATCACCGTGAATATCACCGAATTCGCGATTCGCAGAAACCGGGTGTTCTTCGCCGTGCTGGTGACGCTGATCGCCGGGGGATTGTTTACGTATCAGTCCATGCCGCGCAGTGAAGATCCCGGCTTCATTTTCCGCTTCGCGCTCGTGCAAACACTCTTTCCGGGCGCCAGCCCGGAGCGGGTCGAGATGCTGGTCACCGACAAGCTGGAAAAGGTGATCCAGGAAATTCCGGAGATCGACTTTATCCGCAGCCAGTCGAAAACCGGCGTATCCCTGATTTTCGTCAGCATCAAGGCCGAGTACACGGATATGCGGCCGATCTGGGACAACCTGCGTCGCAAGGTCGAGCGTGGCGAGGGTGATTTGCCAGACGGTATCGTCGGACCGTTCGTGAACGATGAGTTCGGCGATGTGTTCGGCAGCCTGATCGCCATTACCGGCGACGGCTTCGACTACCGCGAGCTGAAGGACGTGGCCGACGAAGTGCGCGACGAATTATTACTGATCGACGAAACCGCGAAAGTCGAGATCGTTGGTGACCAGGAAGAGCGCGTGTTCGTCGTTTTCGACAATTCGGCGCTCGCCGACCTTAACCTGTCTCCGATCCAGCTGATGCAGGCACTGCAGGCACGCAACATCATCATGCCCGGCGGCGACCTCGCGACCCAGTACGAGAAGATTGTGTTCGAACCGTCGGGGAATTTCGAGTCGGTCGAGGACCTGCGGCGGACGGTCGTCGCCTTACCCGGCAGCGACGCGCTGGTGCGGCTCGAAGACCTGCTCTCCATCGAGCGCGGTTACGTCGATCCGCCGGCGACCATGGCGCGATACAACGGCGAGCCGGCACTGATCCTGGCGGTCTCACTCAAGGATGGCGGCAACATCGTGCGCCTTGCCGAGCGCATACGGGCCGTCCTCGACCGGGCCCAGCGCGTGTACCCGGTTGGGATTGATTTCGACATCGTGTATTTCCAGGCTGACTCCGTCGAAGACAAGATCCGCATGTTCACCTCGAACCTGCTGCAGGCCGTTGCGCTGGTTGCGCTGGTCATGCTGATCTTTCTGAAGCTGCGCACGGCGCTGATCGTATCGAGCCTGATCCCGGCAACGATGATCATCGCGTTTCTGGTGATGGATCAGTTCGGTATCGGGCTCGATCAGATGTCGCTGGCCGCGCTGATCATTTCGCTGGGCATGCTCGTCGACAACGCGATCGTGATGTCGGAGTCCATCATCGTGCGGCTCGGCCGTGGCGAAGAAGCGCTGAGCGCCGCGGTCGCATCTGCCCGGGAACTGCGTTTCCCTTTGCTCACATCGTCACTGACAACAGCGGCGGCTTTCTTGCCAATCTTTTTGTCGGAATCGGAGACCGGCGAATACACGGCCCCGCTATTCAAGGTCGTCACGATTACCCTGCTGTGTTCCTGGGTACTGGCGCTGACGCTGATTCCGGCGCTGTGCGTGAAATTTCTGCGCGTCGAAGTCAGGCCTGATGTGGATCCGCTGGATAGACCCGCCTACCAAATCTATCGGCGTTCCCTGTTGGCCATGCTGCGGCGGCCCTGGTTGAGCCTGGCAGGTGCGATCGCAATATTCGCGATCACTTTGCAGGGATTCGCTTTCATACCGCAGCTCTTCTACCCGCCCAATGACGCCCCGACGTTCACCGTCGACCTGGAATTGCCGGTCGGTACTCCCATAGAGCGCACGGACGAGGTCATGGCTTCGATCGAGCGCTTCATGCTCGACAACCTGATGGCCGGTAATGGCCAGGGCGGGATAAAAAACTGGTCCACGTACATCGGCGAGGGTGCGCCGCGGTTCAACCTGCCCTATGAACAGGAACAGCGGAGTCCGCACTACGCGTTCATGCTGGGCCACGTGAGTGACAATGAATTGCTGGACGAGCGATTGTTCAGCCAGATCGAGCAGTACGTACTGAACACCTTCCCCGACGCCAATATCACCGTGCGGCCCCTGCCGTTAGGCCCGCCGGCCTGGCCTCCCGTGGCAATCCGGATCATCGGTCGGGATACGAATCAGATCTTCGACCTGGTCGATCGTGTGAAGGCAAAGCTCGAGACGGTGCCAGGCACCAAGCAGATCACCGACAGCTGGGGCGCCCGAACCAAGAAGGTCGTCTTCAATATCGATGAGACCCGCGCGCGGCTGGCAGGCTTGAGTAACCAGGACATCGCGATCTCGATGCAGGCCTATGTCTCGGGCATGGAGACGACGGAATTTCGCGAGGACGACAAACTGATCCCGGTGGTCCTGCGCTCGCGCGCGGCGCAGCAGGCCGATACGGCCGGCATCGCATCGATGAATGTTTATTCGCAGGCCACCGGTCAGTCAGTGCCGCTGTCACAGGTCGCGACACCGGAAATTGTCTGGCAACCCGGCGTCATCGAACGCCGCAATCGCCTGCGCAATGTGACCGTGGAATCACTACTCGAGCCCGGCTACACCGCGGCTGAGATCAATACAGCCATGCGACCGTGGCTCGAACAGGAAAGCAAGGGCTGGCCGTTCGGCTACAGCTGGGAATTCGGCGGCGAGGCGGAAACCTCGGGCAAGGCCAACGAGTCGATCGCGGCAAAAATCCCGGTTGGCATGATGATCATCGTGTTGCTGCTGGTGGCCCAGTTCAATTCCATTCGGCGGCCGATTATTGTTCTCATGACTATCCCGTTCGCACTGATCGGCGTCATCATCGGGCTGCTGGTGGCCCGATCCTATTTCGGCTTTATGACGTTCCTGGGCGTGATTTCGCTGGCCGGGATCGTGATCAACAATGCGATCGTGCTATTGGACCGTATCCGCATTGAGAAGGAAGAGAACGGCCTGGAGATAACCGATGCCATGCTGCTCGCCGCGCAGCAGAGACTGCGGCCAATCCTCCTGACCACCGCGACCACGATCGGCGGCCTGCTCCCGTTGTGGCTCGGTGGCGGCCCGATGTGGGAGCCGATGGCCGTCGCAATTATCTTTGGCCTGGCATTCGCAACCGTGCTGACGCTCGGGCTCGTACCCGTGCTGTATGCGCTGCTATATCGCGTCGACTTTCGCGCGTATCAGAACGCCGCGGTCAGCTGAATCCAGAACTTGGTGATGTCCTCGGAGAATTCGTCGGCATCGTAGCTGGCGAATTTGATCAGTACGCCATAGTGTTTCGCGAATGACCAGTTGGCCGAGGCATTCCATTCCTTGCCCAGGTTGCCGCTGCCGTTTTCCTCGTTGTAATCGTGGTAAATGAGCTGGAACTTGCCGCCGATCAGCTTGGCGGACAAGCCGACGTACAGGTCCTCGATACCTTCGTTGGTTCCGGTGTTGCTGCGACCGATAAAACGGTCGGCCCAACCCTGAAACTTGTGCAGCGTCGCCAACGGCGTGCGGAAACCGGCGCCCACTTCGTCGCCACCGCCAAGGACTTCAAAACCCATATAGAAGCTGAATTGCTGCCAGTCCAGGCCGCCCTTTATGAAGTAGTAGTCGGCATCGTATTTGGATTTGTTGCTGCCGTGATCCTCCTGGTAGGCGTACTCGGCGACATAGTTAACCTTGAAGTCCTGTGACAACGGCGCGGCACCGTCGAGCCGGATGCCGAAGGTCCGGTTGGAGAACGACGCCGCGTCGTCCAGGTCGATGAAGTACAAATAGCCACCCAGGTTCAGCGCCTTGTTGAAACTGTATTTCGCATCGATAAGGTGGCTGTTGCTGTCGAGTTCCCGCGCCGGCGAACCGCGTTCCGGGCCAAAAATCCGGTTCACGTTGAAGACGTAGGAATAGAACGCCTTGAACGGGCCCTCGGCGCCAAAGCTGACGGCGATGGAGTCGTAAGTCTGCTCGTTCTGTCGCCAGCCCACACCACCGATGTACCGCTGGTTGAAGCGATTGATGCGCTGCCGGCCCAGAATGATGTCCGTGTTTTCGAAGCCGGAGTAACGGATCAGCGCCTGGTTGAGATCGGAGCCTTCCGGGTCGGCAACCAACGGACGTTCTGACTTGCCGTTCCGGGTATCGTTGAACGTGTCGTTGCCGACATGACGCACGTCGTCGAACTCGACCAGGAAACTCCAGTCATCCCCGATGCGCGGCGCGAAGCTCAGGCGCGATTTCAAGGTGCTGGCATGCGCGTCTTCGGTAAACAGGTCCTCTTCGACGAATTCGTAGCGATACCGAAATGACAACTTGATGGTACCGTCTTCGATCGCCTTCGTGATCGTGTCGGATATCTTGTCGGCATGCGCCATGCCGCTCATCGCGATCCCGGTCGCGGCGAGCACTGCAGTTAAAGCTCTCATGATCTTGGCTCCCGATGGATCGGGACCGGCTGGCCGCCGGTCCCGAACCCTCCCTCTAAGGCATTACGCTGGGACTAGTAGATGTCGTTCACCGTGTTGTAGACGTTGAATTTCCCGGTGGGCGTGATCATTTCCTTGCCCTTGATGACCTTCTTCAGCTTGCGCGTCTTGTCGTCCACGACCACGATCGCGGACTCCTCTTCCTTGCCGCTCCATACCGAGAACCAGACCTCGCTGCCGTCTTCGTTGTACTCCGGATGCACGACGCGTTTCGGGCCCGGCCCCAGCTTGGCCCATTCGGCGATCGGCAAGACCTCGAATCCGGCGTCGAGATCCTCGACGTCGAACACCGCCACCGACTGGCTGATCGCTTCCTCGGGATTCAATGCGGTATCGACCCACAGGTTCTTCGACTTCGGATGCGACTTCACGAACAGCGAGCCGCCGCCCTGGCCTGCGAGGATCTTGACGGGTTTCCAGGCGTGTTGTGGATGACCCTCGGGATCCGTTCCGATCATGGTGATCTTCTCGTTACCCAGCGCACTGGTCACCCAGACCGGTCCATATTCAGGGTGGGTGAAGTTCGCGCCACGACCCGGATGCGGGATCTTGTCGACGTCGATCATTGCGGCCAGCTTGCGCTCCTTGGAGTCGACCACGGCAATCTTGTCGGATTGATTCGCGGCCGTCAGGAAGTAGCGCTTGGTCGAGTCCCAGCCGCCGTCATGCAGGAACCGCGCGGCATCGATCGTCGTCACACCGAGATTTTCGATATCGGAGTAATTGACTAGGAGGATTCGGCCGGTTTCCTTGATGTTGACGATGAACTCGGGATGCTGGTGCGAGGCGACGATCGCAGCCACCCGGGGTTCCGGATGGTATTCCTGCGTATCGACCGTCATGCCGCGCGTTGACACGACTTTCATCGGCTCGAGGCTACCCCCATCCATGATGACGTATTGCGGCGGCCAGTAAGAGCCAGCAATTGCATAAGTGTCCTCGTAACCCTTGTACTTGGATGTCTCGACCGAACGGGCTTCCAACCCGACACGAATCTCGGCCACGGTCTGCGGCGGGTCCATCCACAGATCGATCAGGTTGATCTTGGCGTCGCGGCCGATGGTGTACACATAGCGGCCGGAGTACGACAGCCGTGAAATGTGCACCGCGTAACCAGTGTCGATAATGCTGACGATCTTCTTGGTATCACCATCGATCAACGCTACCTGGCCACTGTCACGCAGTGTTACAGAGAACAGGTTGTTCAGGTTCAGGCTGTGTTGCGGCTTGGTCGGCCGCTGATCGACCGGAACGAACACCTTCCAGGTATCGCGAATCTCGGGCAATCCGAATTCCGGCGGCGCCGGCGGTTCGTGCTGCAGGAAGCGCGCCATCACATCGACGTCGTCATCGGTGAATTCACCGGACGTGCCCCAGTTCGGCATGCCGGCCGGCGAACCAAAGCTGATCAGCGCCTTCAGGTAGTCCGTACCCTTTTCCTGCGTGATGTCCGTGGTCAGCGGTTTACCGGTCGCGCCCTTGCGCAGCACACCATGGCAGCCGGCGCAGCGTTCGAAATAGAGCTGCGTCGCCTGCTGGAATTCGTCTTCGGTCAGATCGGGCGCGCCCGGGCTGCGGACCATTTTCACGTCGCCGACAATTGCGCTGGGCGCGCCTTTGTATGCCTGCAGGGCCTCGGGTGTGCCCGTATGTCGCTCGCCGGCGCCCTTCTCGGCCTGCAGACCCGCAGCATTGCGGTAACCCGACACATCAGCGAGTGTGAATGTGCCGCCAGGATTTCCCCAGCTGTTGCGCACGTAGTTGAGGATCGCCACCAGCTCCTCATCCGACAGATAGCTCATTGCCGGCATAACATTGTTGTATGTCACGTCGTTGACGACGATCGGGCCGGACATCCCTTCCAGGGTCACTTCCAACAGCCGTTGCGGATCCTCGGCGATATAGTCCGATCCGGCCAGCGGCGGGAATGCGCCCTTCAGGCCCTGCCCGTCGGCCTGGTGACAGGCGGCGCAATGCTGGACGTAAAGGGCTTCACCGCCAGCGGCGCCGGCCTGGGCGAGCTTGACCTCGGCCTGGTGTACCAGCGGTGAGTCGTCGTCCACTGCGGCATGGGCAGCGAACACAATAAAAACAGGCACTAGCGCAATCAGGCGCCGTGCAGTGACACGTGGATTAAACATGAGAACCCCCCGGTTCGGCCGCTGTTAAAAGCCCTGTCTGGATCAAGTGCATGATCAACGAATTCGCCAGCGCGACAATACGGAGAATTCCCTATTCCGGCCGTGGCAGGCCGCAGAACTGTTACCGGACTAAGACGAACTAGAAATAGAAGCGCAGTGTGGCCCCGACCTGGCGCCCTCGCGGCAGATTCACTGCAAAACCCCGCGGGCTGCCGCTCGGGCGCTCGCCGGCCTGTGGAAAGCTCGGCAGAAAGCCAGACTGCGTATCGAAGTACCGCCCGATATCGGCCGGCGTATCGTCGTCCAGCAAATTCCGTGCCCACAGGCGAATATCCCACGCCCCGAACCGCAGGCCCGCCTGCAACCCGACCAGGTGCCGATCACCGGTTGCGATCAGATTGTGTTCCTGCGCGAAACGCGACGATTCGTAGCTCCAGTCCGCCGTCAGGTAGCCGTCACCGATACCGGGCAATTCGCGGCTCGCCATAATGACTGCAGACGCCATATGCACCGGTACGCGCGGCAACCGGTTACCGGCAACGCTACCAAGCCGCTCATTGTCGGCAGGACTGCCGTCACTGCCGCGCAGATCCGCCTGGTCCACGCTAATGTAGTTCCGGTACCGGGCGTCAGTCCACGCATAAGTCAGATCGAGACGCAGAACCTGGTTCACAGCGAAACCAAATTCGGCTTCGAATCCGTCAATGCGAGTTTCTCCGACGTTGGTTAACAGCGATGCCGTGCGGCCGTCGGCCAGTTCGACGAGCGTAGTGAGCTGCTGATCGTCGACATCCTGACGGTAAACTGCCAGCGAATAGCTCGTACCGCTGCCGGTCGATCCTTTCAGCCCCAGTTCGTAACTCCATACGGATTCTTCATCGACCAGGCGATACTGCTCGTCCGGCACCTCGGTATTGAAGTCGCCGGGTTTGACGCCTTTTGCCACATTGGCGTAGAGACGCAGATCCTCGCGGGCCGCGAACACGGCCGTGAATCGCGGCGTCAGGCTGCGCCAGCTGTTACTGAAGCGCCCCTCGAGCTGCCCGGTGCCATCATTGAGGCGATTGGTCAGCGTGATCTCGTCCCGCGCCCACCGGAATTCGGCGCCCAAAGTCAGCCGGTCAATTACTTCAGTTTCGATGGCACCGAACACGGCGAAGTTTTCGACTTCCTCCTGCGACAATGGCCCGAGATTCGGCGCGGTCATCACCTGGTCGTTCGCGTCGAGGAAGACCCGCAGGTTGGAACGATCATCGAGCTCACCTGCATAGGCGTAGGCACCGAGACTCCAACGCCAGGCCGGGTCCCCAGCCGACATGAGGCGGAATTCCTGCGACAGGTCCGTTTGCCGGAGTTCGTCGCGCACGGTGAAGAGGCCGGGCGCGACAAAAAACACCGGGTCGTAGGCGGCGTAAGACAGATCGAAACCGCGACCAATATCATCGTGGACGTAGCCAGTGACGCTGGTGAACTGAAACTTCTCTGTCAGCTCCCAGTCCACGCGCAACGACGTCAACCAACGCTCCTGTTGTACGCCTGCGCCGCCGGCCTGATCGAGCAGATCCGAAAACAGGTTGACGGGCAGGCTTACCGCGGTGCCAACGTAGTACTCGCGTGCCCGCGGCGCGTCGGGAGTCCGCTCGCAGCAGTTGTTCAACGTGCGCGGCTGTAACGTGACCGCGAAATGCCCGTCGTCCGAATCCTGCCATCCGACCCTGAAGTTGACACTGACGCTGTCAGACGGGCGCCAGCGGAGTTTCGCCGTAAGCTCCGTCTGTTGCTCGTCGCCGATTGCCGAGCCGTCGCGTTGATTGCGGTATTCGCCACCATACTCGTCATACCCGGCACCCACGAAGAAGCCCAAGCGGTCCGTGATTGGACCCGAGGCCCAGGCCTTCAGGGCATAGCTCGAGTGCTCACCCGCGCTGGCGCTCACTTCCCCGGCAAACTCGTCACCCGGCGCACGTGTCACGTAATTGATCGCGCCAGCATAGGTACCGCGACCGTACTGGGCTGCCTGCGGGCCGCGCAGTATTTCGACGCGTGCCAGGTTATTCAGCTCGGTCGATTGCACCGAGCCCCCGACGTACACACCATCAACGAAAGTTGTCAGGACCGACGTGTTCGCGACGCCGTTCCGAATCGTTGTCAGTCCCCGCATCGTGGGCCGATAGGAAGACACCTGCCGGCCGAAGCCGGCGTCGAATCCGAAACTCGGCACGAATCGAGCCAGCTCTTCTAAACGATTGAGGTTCAATTCCCGGATGGCATCAGCGTTGAATACGGACACCGCCACCGGCACTTCGAGCAACGATTCCTCGCGTTTGCGCACCGTGACGACGATCTCCTCGATAGAAGTGCTCGATACATTGGCGGTAACCGGCACCGGCAGCAGACAAACGAGCAAACCAACTGTTAGCCAGCGAAACACTTTTCAAGCATCCGCCCGTGGCCCGGTCAGGATTGGCCAGTACACCCATGTGAACAGTGCGAAACTCGACACCCAGCCGACCGCGGCCAGGTCAATCAGGGCCGTCGATGCACCGGCAAGCACCGGCCCGAGCACGCGTGTTAACACGGCCAGCATCAGCAATCCGTAGGCAACCACCGTCAGCCGCGCGGCTTGTAGCGCGCGGCCGGTATGACCGAGCGCAACCCGTGTCGTCACCGCAAGAATCATGCTGCCGATACTGCCCATCGCGAGCGCGTGCAGGGCAGCAGTAAATGGCACGAGTTGCCCGAATGCGGACAAGGCCAGCAGGCCATAGCCGATGGGCAACCACAGGTAGGCGACGTGCAACACAAACAGCAGTGGTTCGGAGGTCGTTTCAAGCCCGCGCCAACCGCTCAGGCGATAACCGTGCAGCACGGCTGCAATGGCTGCCATCACCCCGGTTATCGGGTGTGGAAAAGCAATCGTTGCGGCCAGGCCGGTGAGGACCGTCGCGAGTATCGTCAGGATGTCGAGGCGCGTATTCCCGCGCGGAAGCCGTGTCGCACCCCGTGCCCGCAGCCAGTTTGCCGTGAAGCTGGGTACGATGCGCCCGGCAATGATCGTCACCAGCACGAGGATGATATGTATTGATTCCAGCAAAGCGCCCTGCTCGACTCCCGGAACCAGGCCCTGAACACCAAGGTGATAGCGCAGATTCATGACTGCCAGCAGCACGACGATGATCACGACAGGATAGTTACGACGATTACGCGCGCCGATAATCTCGCGGCCGACAACGATGCTCAGCATGAGCGCGAATAGCAGATCGACCGTCGCAACAATCACGGCCGGCAGGAACGTGTCGAACAGCATGACCAGACGACCTGCCAGCCAGGCCAGAACGAGGCTGGCCAGCAAAACACCCTGGACCGGCGGCCGGCCGGTCCATGTAGCCACGGCCGTCAATACAAAGCCGGCAATCGCGGCCAACACAAAGCCGAACAGCATCTCGTGGCCGTGCCACAAGACACCGTTGCCGGTCAGCGCGACCGGTCCCAGACCGTGCAGTCCAAACACCCAGAGGGCAATAACCAGCATCGCGAACACGCCGTTCAGCAAAAAGAACGGCCTGAACGCATAGCTGAGAAACGGGTGGGTCGCGCCGGTCATCGGACCGGCATGATAGGCGATTGCCGGTCAGGGTTTCACAGCCACGACACCGGCATGGTCGCGGTCGCTGGAATTAGCGGTACCGCCGCGAAGAAAGCGAGCCTCCAGGATGTCGAACCCGGCGGCGATGCAAACGCGCGCGAGAATGTCCGGGTCCATCGGGTTGATGTAATCAGGGTGTTCGGCGGGATCAGTCCCGGGCGGCAGGAACTGCGCATAGTCAGCGATGAAGCCCGGCCAGTCCTCGCCGGCAGCTTTACGCCGTTCATACTCCGCGGCGTGATCGCGCCACGGGCCAACGTAGGGCGAGTCGGCCACGAGATATGCACGCCCGCCTGGTTTTAACCAGTCATGCATCTTGCGCACGGTCAATTCCACGTCCGCACCATTCAGGAAATGCAGCACCCGCGAAGCGAGCACCGCACCGAAAGTCGCCGGCTCGAAATCGACATCCGGCAATACGGCCGTCTGGCAGCGCACATTGCCGCGCAAGTGTTCGGGCACGCGCTCCGCAAGAATATCGAGATGGCGCGGTTCAATATCGCAGGCCAGCACCCGCGCGCCCGCTTCCAGCGCGGCCAGCGTGGCGATGCCGTAGGCGCAGCCCACATCGAGAACCTCGTCGTCCAGCGTGCCCGCGTAGCGCGCGAAGTCAGTCGAGATCTCGTCGAGCGCGACTGTCATCCAGCCGGTGTTGTTGAGCGTTGGGACCAGGCCCTCGACTGGGGAGTCTGGCAACAAATCGTTGTTCTCTGGCATGACTCCTATATTATGGCGCGCATCGTGGCCGATTTCAGATTGACGTCTGCAGTAGTTGAGCACTTGCCTGCGCTGGGAGTTATCGCCTGGATACTGCTGCTTGGGAGTGGCGACAGTCACGCCCAGGTCAACAACCCGGACTACGCGGACTACCTGCTGGTCGGTCGGTTCGGCGAGATGTGCACGATGTGTGAGGCAGTGGTGCTCTGCGAGCCGGGCATGGAGCAACGCAGTCGCGACGGCGTGCCGGACAACGGCAGTTTCGATCTCTATCACCTGCAAACCCGCACGTTCTGGTCGCAGGTGGGCACGATTTGGGAATGGTTCCTATCGAATTTCAACGAAGCGGCCGTGGACGGGCACACGCGGCCCGTGCAGATCTACCGGATCGACGACGGGAACTGGTCTGATCCAACCGAACAGGAGGCCCGGCTGACGCTTGACCCGCCGCTGCTCGCTATCGACGGGCTGGCCGTCGACCGGGCCAGCTACCAGTGGCGGCGGACGGAGGATGCAGCTCCGGTCGGCTACTGCCAGGTATTGCCGCTGTGGGACTCGCTCGACGTCATTGCCGCGCGCCGGCCGGGAGTTGACCCGTGACGGATCCCGTCGCGCCGATCTGGACCGCGGCATGGATCCGCACGCATCCGGTGCGTTTCGTCGGCATCTGCCTGCACCTCGGTTTTCGGACGCTGTTCGGCATCTTCTGGCTCGCGGCCGGCATCAACAAATTCCAAAAGCAGTGGCACACCACCGACATACTTCGCGAGATATTTCTCGACCGTCTGACACAGCTTCCACCAGACAGCTTCGCGGTCTGGTATCTGCAGAATTTCGCGATACCGCTGTACAAGCCTGTTGCGTGGGTCATTGGGGTCGGGGAAGTCTACGCAGCCGTGGGACTCTTATTGGGACTGACGACCCGCTGGGCCGCAGGCATGAGCCTGTTCATCCTGATCAATCTCGCCATCGGCGGCTACTACGATGCGTCGCTGATTCCGTTCTTCATACTTAATACTGTTTTCCTGCGCTGGCAGTCCGGACACTGGCTTGGATTCGATCGACTGCTGGTGCAGCGCTACCCGCAGTCTCTCTGGTTCCGGTGACTGCGCGTCAGCTGCGGGTCAGCTACCGGTGATCGGCAGCGCGGTCGTACATTTCAGCGTATCCATCACGAAACTCGAGCTGACATCCAGCAGCTCGACCTTGCTGATCAGCTTGCGATAGATCCGGTCGTAGTCCTTGATATCGCGTGCCGCGATTTTCAGCAGGTAGTCGACATCGCCGCTGGTGCGATAGAACTCCAGCACCTCCGGCATTGCATCCAGCGTCCGCGCGAAATTCCGCAACCATCTTTCGTCGTGCCGGTTCGTCCGCACCATCGCGAACACGGTCACGCCCATGTCCAGTTGTTCCGCGTCCAGCAAGGTCACGCGACCGCGGATCACGCCGCGCTCCTCCAGATCACGGATGCGCCGCCAGCAGGCGCTGCGCGACAGATTGACCAGCTCCGCCATGGCCCCCACAGACAGCGTGGCATCGCCCTGCAGGGCCTGCAGCAGCTTGCGATCGATGCTGTCCAGATCCGCCATTGGTTTTGTGAAATGCGTCTAATTTCGATCAATTGTAGCTCATTTATCTAATTATCGATACTTTTGTTCGTTATTTTTGTTATCTAGCGCTCAATTTAGGAACAATGTTCGACGGGCGCCGACCTATCCTGAAGTCTCTCAGGTCCGGAGGAGGTCGCCGCCATGCATCGTCTGTTTACCGAACACCCGGCCTCGGTTGGGGAAACCTATTTTCAGCACCTGTGTTCGGCGTGGTATTTCGCCGCGAACATGCTGCTGGGCGCGCTGGCCTGCCTGCTGCATGGTCTGCTGCCGTTCCTGTTCGAAAAGACCGGTAGCGGACGTATTGCGCACCTGCACGACCGGATGATCGTGAACCGGTCGCGACTGCCTCACGAACCCCAGCATTCCGACACGCTCGGTCCTGGCAGCCTGCACGGCGGCACTTCGTGAGTCAGCTCGGCGCCCGGATCAACACCGGGCAGTCGCTTCTCAATCGCGGCGGCATCTGGCCGGGCCTTGCACTCGCGCTCGGTCTCGCCCTCTGCGCGCAATACCTTGCGCGTGTAATCGGGGTCGACGGCCTGGGATTCTCGCGCAGCCCGGTTAGCCCGATCCTGCTCGCTATTCTCGGTGGGCTGGCGCTGCGGAATCTCATCGCCTTGCCGAACTACCTCGACGACGGCATCCGCTTCGCTCTAAACCGGCTGTTGAAGCTCGGCATCATCCTGATGGGCATTCGCCTGAGCCTCGTGACTATTGGCGACATCGGCCTCGAGGCGATCCCGGTGGTGATCGCCTGTATTTTGACAGCGCTCGTCGTCGTGAACGTGGTCAGCCGCTGGCTTGGCCTGACGCCAACACTCGCCGCGCTGATCGCGGTCGGCACGAGCATTTGTGGTTGCACCGCCATCATGGCGGCAGCACCGGTAATTCGCGCGTCGCGCGCGGAAATCTGTTATGCGGTGACCTGCGTCGCGTTGTTTGGCACCGTTGGCATGCTCGCCTATCCGTTCCTCGCGAACTGGCTATTCGGCGACAATCCACTGGCCGCCGGCATGCTGCTGGGTGTCGGGATTCACGATACGTCCCAGGTGGTCGGCGCGGGCCTGTTGTACGCGCAATACTTTGGCAGCGAGGCCGGCCTGGACGCTGCTGTCGTGACCAAGCTACTTCGAAATCTCAGCATTATCCTCGTGGTGCCTGCTCTCGGAATCATCTACGCGCGCTCCGCGCAACGCGACGACCACGAGCGAACGTCGCTGCACAAGACCTTCCCGTTATTCGTGGTGGGCTTCGTGTTGATGAGCATGTTACGGACGCTGGGCGATTCCGGTGACCGGGCCTTCGGACTAGTCAGCCAGGCGGACTGGCAATTTGCGGTCTCTGGAATCCAGCAAATATCGACGCTGTTGTTGACGATCGCGATGGCCGCGGTTGGCCTCAGCACCAATCTGCGCGGCATCCGCGGGCTCGGACTGCAACCCGCTGGCGTCGGGTTGCTCGCGGCCACCGTTGTTGGCGGCGCCGGGATCCTGTTGATCAGCACGCTGGTATAGACGCCGACCTCGTTCGCTCGCACACTGCACGCATGGGCAGTTGGCGAGCCATATTCGTAATTCTGTTGCTCGTAGCGGACGTCCCGCCGGCGTACGCCACACCCACAATAAGATTGCTGAGCAACTCACAGCTGTGCGACAGCGAACGGACTTTTTGTTTCCGCGGCTCGCTGAGCTTCGATCAGAATCCGAGATTGCTGCGGCTGAATGGGCGCGTCCAGAAAGCTCCCGGCCCGGGGATGTTGCGAATCATATTGACCGGCACCAACCGTCTGGAGCACCGGCGTTATGCGCCCATGGAGCTACGACTGCGTGGAACGTACAGCGAAATCATCGACCACAAGATGATCCCCGACTATCCGGACGTGTATTCCTGGGCCATCGATCGGGTGGAATATATCGTCGACCAGGGCGTAGACTGACCACCGCATCCACTTGACCGGGTTTCCGGAGGAGGCTGGGATGCGAATCTTTGCTCTGCTCGGCGCCGCTGTGCTCGCTGCAGCACCTATCCACGCGCAATCCGTTGATCCTGGTGGTTGGTACCTGGGTGGCGGCCTTGGCATCACCAACGTGTTTGCCAATGAGGACGATTCATTCTACGGGTCGTCCGATCGGGGCAGCTCCGATACCGGCTTCCTGATCAACGGTGGTTACAGGTTTAATCGCTACTTTGCGGTCGAGGCCGGATACCTCGACGGCGGCACGCCCAGCTTCAGCAGTGACGCCGTCCTGTTGAGTGACCCGGCCGGTGTGTTCAATACCAACGTCGAACAGGAACTCACCGCCTTCAAGGCTGTTGCGGTCGGCATCCTGCCGTTCCTGAATATCTGGGAGCTGTACCTGGAGGGCGGCGCGGCGTTCTGGGACGCAACCAGCAGTCAGGTGCTCACGCCAGTGATTGGCGGCACGCCGATCTTGCGGATTGTCGACGACGACGGCGTGGATTTCCTGCTGGGCCTGGGAGTCGGCGTCAGTATTACACCAGCGCTGCACGCCCGATTGGGCTACGTGGCATTTCGAACCGATGACAAATTGCTCGCGCTGGATTCGAAACGCGAGGCGCGCTTCGACAGTTTCAACCTCGAATTGCACTGGCGATTTGGTCCAGACCGATAGCTGCGGATACTTATTCAAGCGTTGACGTCGATCACAATACGCCCCGTGACCCGTCCCGCGATGAGTTCCTCAGCCAGTTCGGGGACGCGCGCCAAAGGCTCGACCGAGTAAATCTGGTCAAGCTTGTCGAGGTTGATTAACTCCGCCAGCGCATTCCAGGCCCGCTGGCGTTTTTCCTGCGGTGCAAGCACTGAATCGATTCCGGCCAGAGTCACGCCGCGCAGAATAAATGGCATGACGGTACTGGGAAGGTCGAAGCCACCGGCCAGGCCGCAGGCCGCGACACAACCGCTGTGTTTAGTTTGCACAAGCACGGTCGCGAGTGTCTTGCTGCCCACACTGTCGATGGCTCCGGCCCAACGCTCCGACTCCAGCGGGCGTGCCCGCCGATCGAGTTCGTCTCGCGGCAATATCTCGTTGGCACCCAGCTCGGTCAGAAACGCGACAGCGTCAGCCTTGCCGGTAACAGCCGCAACCTGGTAACCGAGTCGCGCCAGCAGCATCACGGCAATCGACCCGACGCCACCGGTAGCCCCGGTAACCACCACCGGCCCGGACTCCGGTCTTATGCCATGATCTTGCAAGGCCTGAATGCACAGCATGGACGTATAGCCGGCCGTACCAACAGCCATGCACTGTTCCAGCGATAACGATTCAGGTGCCCGCACCAGCCACTCCGGTCGGAGCCGCTGTTGTTGCGTCAAACCACCCCAGTACTTCTCACCCAAGCCCCAACCATTGGCCAGTACTTTATCGCCCGGCTCGAAATCGCCAGCCGACGACTCTGTGACCGTGCCGGCCAAATCAATGCCACAGACCATCGGAAAACTCCGGCAGATTTTGCCTTTGCCGGTGACCGCCAGTGCATCCTTGTAGTTGATCGTGCTGTAAGCGACATCAACCAGCACGTCTTCAGCAGGCAATTGATCCGTACCCAGATCCTGCAACTTGCCACGCACGCCATCAGGAGTCTCTTCGGCGACGATGGCCTTGATTGTATTTCGCATCTATTTCTCGCTATTCAAATCGATAGTCAACGAGCTGCTGGCGTAACCCCCGCTTGTTAAGCTTGCCGGTGGCCGTGTGCGGCAACTCGTCCACGAACAGCACATCGTCCGGCAGCCACCACTTGGCGACCTTGCCGGTCATGAATTCCAGGATTTCCTCTTTCGTGACCTCCGCGTCGGGCTTTTTCACCGCGACCAACAGCGGCCGCTCGAGCCATTTCGGGTGAGCCACACCAATGACGGCGGCCTCGTGGATGGCCGGATGCCCAACCGCGGTATTTTCCAACTCGATCGAACTGATCCATTCGCCGCCGGACTTGATGACGTCCTTGGTGCGATCGGTGATCTGCATGAAGCCTTCTGCGTCGATCGTGGCGACGTCACCGGTTTCAAACCAGCCATCGGCGTCATGCGCGTCACTCTCGCCTTCGAGTCGGTAATAATCACTGCAGACCCACGGACCGCGGACTTTCAGCGCACCGAACGCCTTGCCATCCCATGGCAACTCGTTGTCGTCATCATCGGTGATCTTCATTTCCACACCGTACATGCCGCGGCCCTGTTTGGCTCTTACCTGCCAGCGCTCCTCATCCGTAAAGACCTCCATGCCGGGCTTTAGCGTGTTGTAGGTACCGACTGGACTCATTTCGGTCATGCCCCAGGCGTGATGCACCCAGACACTATGGCGGTTCTGGAATTCCTCCATGATCGACTTCGGACAGGCCGCGCCACCGACCACGACGCGTTGCAGGTGTGTGAGTACCGCGTCATTCGCACGCAAATGCTCGAGCAAAACCAGCCACACGGTTGGGACACCAGCAGAGATTGTCACGGCCTCTTCTTCGAACAACGCGTGCAGCGTCGGCCCGTCAGCCATCTTTGCGCCCGGGAACACGATCTTGGCGCCGATCATCGGACAGGCGTAAGGCAATCCCCAGGCATTGACATGGAACATCGGCACAACGGGAAGCATGGCGTCGCGGGCCGACAGACACATGACGTCCGGCAGACAAATCGCGTAGGCATGCAACACGCTGCTGCGATGACTGAACAGGACACCTTTCGGATTGCCGGTGGTTCCTGACGTATAACAAAGGCCGGCAGCCGTGTTTTCGTCGAGATCCGGCCAGGCGAATTGTTCCGGCTCACCGCGGATGAATTCTTCGTACGTAACGACGTTCGGCAGCTCGCAATCGGCCAGCTCCTGCTGACCGCTGAGGACGACGAACTGCTCGACACCCTTGATCCGATCGACGAGCTTCTCCAGTAACGGGATAAACAGCGGATCGGTCAACAAGACACGATCCTCCGCGTGGTTGATGATGTAAACGAGCTGCTCTTCAAACAGGCGCGGATTGATCGTGTGACAGATCAGGCCGGAGCAGGCTGCAGCGTAGTAGATTTCCAGGTGGCGGTAGTCGTTCCAGGCGAGTGTGCCGACCCGGTCACCCGGTTTGAGATTGAGCCGGGCCAGCGCATTGGCCAGCTGCGCGGCGCGCTGAAAACACTCCCCGTAGGTGTAACGATGCCGGGGATTGTCGCTGGTTACCGAGACCAGCTCCCGATCCGCAAAATTCCGCTGGGCATGCCGCATGATCGACGTAATCAACAGCGGCGTATCCATCATCAGGCCACGCATGTTGTTCTCCTTCTGGCCATCACCGGTCAGTATCGGACGAGCCGGGGAACCAGTGTACTCATAACCGGGGCGGCGGCAGCGGATCGAGCAGGGATTCGATCGCCAACCCGGCTGCGAGCAGGTCGCGATCGCTGCCGGGCAGCGACTCCAGCATTAGACCGACCGGCAATCCGTCGTCCGCGAGGCCTGCCGGGATCGCGAGGCTTGGATTACCGGCCGTGGTGGCAGGTACCGCGTTACGCACATAGACGGCGGTGACGGATACCGATTTGCCATTGAGGTTCAGGTGCTGGCCGGTATCCAAGGAACAGGCCGTGAGGGCCGTCGCCGGAATCAACACGGCATCGACGCGATGGCTGGCGAAATACTCCCGGTAGGCGGCCTGCAGCCTGGGTTGATATTCATTAATCGCTTGCGGGTACGCATCCGCGAACCACTGCAGCTGCTCGGCGTCGATCTCGAGTACCTGCCGCACGTCCGCCCCTTCAACATCAGCAATGAAGTCCGCGAATGACAGCGCCGGTAGCCGTTTTTCCAGGTAGGCAGGTAGATAACGATGCACTTCATCGAGCATGACCGGCGCCGCGATGGCACGGTTCAGTGACTCGACGTCGGGGATGTCCGCTTCGACCAGTTCATGACCAGCGTTGGCAAGCCGCGCCATCACGGAATCGATCACCGTGGCGACCCCCGGCGCCAGGCGATCATGGAAGAACTCGCGCGGAATCCCGATGCGGAGCCGGTCACGCGGATCGAGTTGAGTGATCGGCTCTCCCGCCATGACCGCATCGAGCAAACCGAGATCACGCACGCTGCGGGCCATCGGTCCGACTGTATCGCGCGTGGGCGCGAGCGGCACGACGCCGTCCATGGGATACCTGCCCGGGCTGGGCCGCAGGCCGCAGATGCCACACAGGGCCGCCGGAATCCGCGTCGAGCCGCCGGTATCGCTGCCAAGACCGGCCGGCACGATTCCCGTAGCCACCGCCGCCGCCGTGCCACCGCTGCTGCCGCCGGCCATGCGACCCTGGTCGTATGGGTTGCGCACCGGGCCATACAGGCTTTCGGCGCTGGTCACGCCCAGCGCCAGTTCGTGCATGTTCGCTTTGCCGAACGAGATTCCGCCCTTGTTGAGCAGGCGCTCTATCACCGCCGCGCTCTTATCCGGCATATTCCGGGCGAGCGCACGAGTACAGCAGGTCGTCGGGCAACCGACCACGTCGATGTTGTCCTTGATCAAGAGTGGCGCGCCGTGCAGCGGACCACGCGCATCGGCCGGCCGCAAATCTGCGGCGGTCGCGGCCCCCATGAGCGCATCGTGGTCCTGAAAGATGATCGCATTCAGGGAGCGCCAGCTTTCGGCCCGCTGCAACAGTTCATCGACAAGATTGACGGCGCTCAGTTGACCGCCGAGCAAGGCCAGGACTGTTGCCGTCAGGTCCATTTAGTCGGCCGTCAACGGCAATCCCTCGGTCGCCTTCAATTCGTCCATAACGAAGTTAGATGACACGTGTTGCACGACCGGCCAGCGTGGAATCCGGCGCATGGTCAGTTCCGAGAATTCATCCATGCTACGCGCCACGACCTTCAGCAGAAAATCATGGCTGCCACTCATCGCGTAACACTCGACGATCAGCGGTTCCCGACGCACGGCCGCGAGAAACTCCTCGGCGAAGTTGTCTTCGCGCTGATCAATGCTGACCTGGACGAATGCGAGGATGTCGAGCCCGAGCCGGCGCCGGTCCAGCCGCGCACCATAGCCGCGAATCACACCGGTTTCTTCCAGCGCCCGGACCCGTCGCAGGCAGGGCGATTCCGACATGCCGACCCGATTCGCCAGCTGCACATTCGAAATCCGGCCGTCTTCCTGCAGCGCCTTCAGGATCTCGATCTCCTGCCTGCTGGCCGTGTAGACGTTTTCTGCCGCTTTTCTCATATTATCCGCAACTTCCTGCCAATTCGACGGTCATTATAGGCATATTGGACAGCAAATTGCGGCGAAATTGAGGCATTCTACGTCGATGAACGCGCCTGCCAAAAAGCCAGCTCCGCCCCGGTCGCCCCTCAGTGATGCGGATCGGGCGCGTCTCGACGACTTCTACCGTTACATCGAGGAGAAGAGCCACAGCGAGGCCGGTTATCCGTCGGCCATGGACTATGACTACAGCGAACTGAAAGACCTGCTGGATTATTCGCTGAACAATGTCGGCGATCCGTTTGTCGCCGGCACCAGCAAAGTCAACAGCCGCGAATTCGAAATCGAGGCCCTGCAGTTCTGGGCCCGCCTGATGCGAGCTCCCCAAGACGACTGGTGGGGCTATGTCACGAATGGCGGTACGGAAGGCAACCTCTATGGCCTGTATCTCGCGCGCGAGTTGTATCCCAAGGGCATCGTGTATTTTTCGCAGGACACCCACTACAGCGTCACCAAGAACCTGCATTTTTTGAATATGCGCAACATCATGATTCGGTCACAACCGAATGGTGAGATTGATTACGACGATTTGCGCGAAACGCTGAAGGTCAACCGGGATTCGCCCCCGATTATCTTTGCCAATATTGGCACGACCATGACCGAAGCCAAGGATGACCTCGGCACCATTAACGGTATTCTCGACGAACTGGCCATCCCCAATCGCTACATCCATTCCGATGCAGCCATGTGCGGCAGCATCGCACCATTTCTCGAGCCAAGGCCACGATTCGATTTTGCCGATGGAGCCGACAGCATCGCGATCAGCGGTCACAAGTTCATCGGGTCCCCGATTCCGTGCGGCATCGTGCTCGCCCATCGGAGCCATGTGAATCGCATTGCCAGTGCGATCGCGTACATCGGCAACCTGGACACCACGATTACCGGGTCCCGGAATGGCCACACGCCGGTCATCATGTGGTACGCGATCAAGACCATGGGCGAGGCAGGCTTGCGCGCACGTGTACAGATCTCTCTGGAGCTGGCTGCGTATGCAGAACGAAAATTCATCGAGGCCGGCGTCGGCGCCTGGCGCAATCCAGATGCCATTACCGTGGTGTTCCCGGCCGTCAGCGAAGAACTGCAGCACAAATGGCAGCTCGCGACGGCCGGTGGCATCAGCCACATGATCCTGATGCCAAACATCACGCGCGAGCTGATCGATACGATCGTCGCAGACGTGGCTGCGGAATAGGTTTTGGCATGAAACTCCTGACGATCATCTGCGATTCAACCGAAAACCCGGTTACGCGCGTGGCGGAGTTGCTGAGTGAGCACGGCATCGACATTCGCACCATGGATTTCGTGGAGCACGGCGCCCAGGCTTTCCTGAACCTGGCCGTCAGTGACCATGACGCGGCGCTCGCGCTGTTGATCGGCGCGGGCTACAAGACGGTATCCAACGACATCGTGCTGATCCGCACCGAGGACGAACCGGGCGTGCTCGCTCAGGTATCCCGCAAGATCTCCGATCAGGGTATCGGTATCCGTTCGTTGACCCTCATGCAGATCGACAGCGAGGGGATCGTCTGCGCGATCGCGACCACCGACAATCCGCGCGTGCGGGAGTTGTTCGGCGACGACGTTGTGAACTGAGCGGATCAGCTCGCGATTAGTGCCTCGATCTTTGGCCAAGCCGCGGCGCCGGCCTTACCCATGCCCGCGACAACCGGTTCCGGGGCCCAGTCGACAACTGCGGTCTGGTAACTGGGACGCGCCGTTATCCGCGCGAACCAGTCTGCCAGCGCCGGCTTGTCGGCCCACCAGCGCGACAAACCCAGGTGCTGCAAGCGGGTCGCAAAGGGCACGTACGCAACGTCGGCCAGGGAAAATTCACTGCCCGCCAGCCACGGCGTCCGCGCGAGCGTTGCATTCATTTCGGCCAGTACTCTATCGGCCGCATGCACGGCGCCGGGGAAGAACTCGCTGTCGGCGCCGTTCCGAACCAACGAACTCATGCGCTCGCGCCTGGCCGGATCCGTAAAGCCATCAATGAATGCCTGCTGCTCGTCAGCCGAGCGATTCAGCACACCCAACCGAAACGCAATGCCAAAACTAAGCGTCACAGTGAAAGGGTGCACGCTTTCATCGATCTTCTTCGTCCAGACCCGCATGGCGGCCCTGGCAGCAGTGTCGGCGGGCCGCAGTGGGCTCTCCGGAAACTCGTCGTCCAGATATTCATTGATCACCGTGGACTCGATCACGACGTCATCACCGTTTACGAGCGTGGGAACAACGCCGCCCGGATTCAGCGCCAGGTAATCGGGGCGTTTTTGCTCCCCGGCGAGCAGGTCTAACTCGACACTCTCGAAGGCGATCCCCTTCTCCGCCAGAGCCAGGCGGACTTTCTGCGAGCAGGTGGAAATCGCATTGTGATAAAGGACGGGTGACATCGTTGTCTTCCTTCTCCATCGCCGTCGATGCGACGAGTCACGTTACTATACCGGGATGAGCGATATACGGTTTCGTCTCAGTCCCGGCGCGGCGTATATCGCGTTGACCGCCACCATGTTGTGCCTCGCACTGAACCACGTGGTCAGTCGCGCGGTCCATGAGACAGTCCCGCCGGTCGGCCTGTCGTTCTGGCGCTGGGTGTTGGCGAGCTTGCTGATGCTGCCATTCATCTGGCGAAACTTGCCGGCGACGATGCCAATCTTCAAGCGGGACTGGAAGCTCTTCACGATACTCGGAGCTTTGATGGTGGGCTGCACGACGTTATTCGTCGTGACGTTGCAATTTACGCAGGCCATCAATATATCGCTGGTCGGTTCTTTGCAGCCGGCCATCACCGTACTGCTGACCTGGGCTTTGCTGCAGCACCGGCTCAGTAGCGTGCAGCTTCTGGGTGTCGCTTGCGGTTTTCTCGGCGTCATCACCATGTTGGCGCAAGGCAGCTGGCAGGTTTTCACAACCCTCAGTTTCAACCTGGCCGACACAACTGCATTGCTCGCGGTAGCCGGACTGGCGCTGTACACGAT
>JASJBD010000028.1 GCA_030066665.1 Gammaproteobacteria bacterium | reverse complement strand
GGAGCACACTACTACAGCCGCAGTCGCAAAGTGCTCTGGCACAAGGGCGCCACCAGCGGGCTGGTCCAGACGGTGCGGGAACTGATGATCGACGATGACCAGGACTGTGTCTGGTTGCGGGTCGATGTGGCGGGCAACGGCGCCAGCTGCCACGTGGGTTACCGCTCGTGCTTCTATCGGCGGGTGCCGACAGGCGCGAGCGACACCGATGCGCCGTTGCAGCTCGAATTCACCGAAACCGAAAAAGTCTTCGACCCCGAGGTCGTTTACCCGGGCGCAGACAATCCCACGCAGCTCTGACGTCGTGACCGAACGCGCCTACGATCACGCCCGCGTCGAACAGGAAGCCCAGGCCTACTGGGAAGACACCGGCAGTTATGCTGCCGTGGAAGACGACGCCCGCGACAAGTTCTACTGCCTGAGTATGTTCCCGTACCCCAGCGGGCGTCTGCACATGGGTCACGTGCGCAACTACACCATCGGCGACGTGATCAGTCGCTACCAGCGGATGCGCGGCAGGAACGTACTGCAACCAATGGGCTGGGACGCTTTCGGACTGCCGGCCGAAAATGCAGCGATGGCGGCCGGCGTCGCGCCGGCGCGCTGGACGCACGACAACATCGCTTACATGAAGAAGCAGTTGCGATCGCTCGGATTCGCAATCGACTGGCAGCGCGAACTCGCGACCTGCCAGCCTGACTACTACCGCTGGAACCAGTGGTTGTTCCTGCGCATGCTGGAAAAAGGCGTGGCTTACCTGAAGACCGGCACCGTGAACTGGGATCCGGTGGATCAGACCGTGCTCGCCAACGAGCAGGTTATCGACGGTCGCGGCTGGCGCACCGGCGCGCTGGTCGAGAAACGCGAGATCCCGATGTATTACCTGCGGATCACCGACTATGCAGATGAGTTGCTGGCCGCACTGGACGGGCTGCCCGACTGGCCCGAACGCGTTCGCACCATGCAGGCGAACTGGATCGGCAAGAGCGTTGGTGTCCGGTTTGCATTCCCGTACGAACTGGACGGGCGCAAGGAGCAGCTGTGGGTCTTCACGACCCGAATCGACACGATCATGGGAGTCAGCTTCTGCGCGGTGGCGGCTGAACACCCACTGGCCGAGCGTGCTGCCCGCGACAATCCCGAACTCGCCGCATTCATCGAGAAATGCAAGGCCGGCAGCGTTATGGAGGCGGACCTGGCCACGATGGAGAAGAAGGGCATGCCATCGGGGATCTCGGTCACGCATCCGTTGACCGGCGACGACATACCCGTGTGGGTCAGCAACTATGTGCTAATGGGCTACGGCGAGGGCGCGGTCATGGCCGTGCCGGCGCACGACGAACGCGATTTTCATTTCGCGAAGAAGTACGGCCTGCCGATCAAACAGGTTATTGCGATCGACGGCGAAGACTTCACGGTCGATGAATGGCGCGACTGGTATGCCGACAAGGAACGCGGCCAGTGCGTCAATTCGGGCAAGTACGACGGACTTAGAATTGCGGAAGCCGTGGAGGCCCTGGCCACAGACCTCGCTGCACTGAGCCTGGGCGAGCTCCAGACCCAGTTCCGGCTGCGCGATTGGGGCATCTCCCGACAGCGCTACTGGGGCTGCCCGATTCCGATCATCCATTGCGAGGACTGTGGCGCCGTGCCCGTGCCCGACGATCAGCTCCCGGTCGTGCTGCCCGAGGACTGCGTGCCGGATGGCGGTAGCAACCCGCTGAATGCGCGCGATGATTTCCTGGAGGTCGACTGCCCGCGCTGTGGCAAGCCCGCGCGGCGGGAAACCGACACGATGGATACCTTCGTCGACTCGTCCTGGTATTTCTTCCGGTACACCTGCAACGACAATGACGCGGCGATGGTGGACGCGCGCGCCAATTACTGGATGCCGGTCGACCAGTACATCGGCGGCATCGAGCACGCCATCCTGCACCTGCTCTACTCCCGGTTCTGGACGAAGGTCATGCGGGACCTGGACCTGGTCGCCTGCGATGAGCCATTCGACCGGTTGCTGACCCAGGGCATGGTCCTGAACGAAATCTACTACCGGCACCCCGACGGCGGTCGCCGCGAGTACTTCAACCCGGCCGACGTCGACAAACAGTACGATCCGGACGGCAAGATCATTGGCGCGACACTGAAGGCCGATGGTGAACCGGTGGTTTTCGACGGCATTGGCACCATGTCGAAGTCCCGGCTCAATGGCGTCGATCCGCAGGCACTGATCGACAGGTACGGCGCCGACACCGCACGCCTGTTCGTGATGTTTGCTGCACCCCCGGATCAAACGCTCGAATGGTCCGACGAGGGCGTCCAGGGTGGCTACCGTTTCCTGAAGCGCCTGTGGCGCGCCGTGCAGAGCCATGCCGACGCCGGCTTGGCAAGTGCCATCGAGCCGGAGCAACTCGACGACCGCCAGCGCGAACTGCGGCGCCACGTGCATCAGGCAATCGCGAAGGTCAGCGACGATATCGGGCGCCGCTACACTTTCAACACCGCGATCGCCGCGGTCATGGAACTGCTGAATCACATTACCCGCTATGACGTTGGGAGTCCGGCCGATCGCGGCGTCGTGCAGGAAGGGCTGGAGGCAGCGGTGCTGCTGCTGTCACCTATCGTGCCGCATATCTGCCATCGCCTGTGGCAAGACCTGGGCCACGAGGCTGCGGTCGTCGACGAAGCCTGGCCCAACGTCGACGAATCAGCGCTGACAACCGCATCGATTCAGATCATCGTGCAGGTCAACGGCAAGCTGCGCGGGCGTTTGCAGGTCCCGGTCGATCTGCCCGAGGCGGATCTGAGAGAAGCGGCGCTGGCTGAGGAAAACGTCCAGCGTTTCGTCGGCGACAAGCCAGTGCGCAAACTCATCGTCGTGCCCGGAAAGCTGGTCAATGTGGTCGTCTGAACGGCTGCGCTGGCTGGTACCGCTGGGACTGCTGGCAACGGCAACCGGCTGCGGGTTCCAGGCAAGCAGCACCATCAAACTGCCGCAATCTGTGCAATCGATCTATATCGATTCCGCTGATCGCTATTCTGCGTTCTACCGCGAGTTCAACCAGACCATGCGCCAGCGTGGGATCGAATTGTCGCCCAGCCCGACCGATGCCGACGCAGTGTTGCGGATCTATCGCGACGAGACGGGACAGCGGGTGACGTCAGTGTCGGCGCAGAACAAGCCGCGGCAATTCGAGGTGTATTACGTCGTCAATTACGCCGTGCTCATCAATGGCGACGCTGCGCTGGAACGACGTACGGTCACTGCGCTGCGCAGTTACAGCTATGACGAGACCCAGGTGCTGGGCAAGGCTCTGGAGGAAGAATCGCTGCGCCAGGCCCTGGCCGAGGACCTGGTGGGCCGTGTTATCCGCCGCATGGGTACGTTGACCGCGGACACGTCCTGATGAGCACCCGGCTTGGCATCCTGCGTTTCGTCGGGTATGCGCTGTTCGCTGCCGCCATCGCGCTGCTGGTCTACGAGGCCGGGCTCCGCAATCCGGATGGCCTGCAGCTGGCGAGCAAGTACGCCGGTCCGGCCGGCGCGACCCTCACGACCACGGAACACTCGCTGGTCGAAACGCTGCAGAATCTGCTGCTCGCATTTTGCGCGCTGGCCTTCGCCTGGGTGGCGTTGCGCGATCGGCTGCGGCGCCCGTTGGCCATCCTGTTCATGGTGTCGTTCATGCTGTGCCTGTTGCGGGAACTCGATTTTTTCCTGGACTACAATGTCGCCGACAATTTCTGGCAGGTGCTCGCCGGCCTGATCGGCGCGCCTGCCGGTGTCTATCTGACCCGTCACCGTCACCGCCTGATAGCGGGCTGGCAGCGAAGCTGGCCGTCCGCGGGCCTGGCGATGCTCATGGCGGGATTCATCCTGCTGATTCCGTTCACCCAGATCCTGGTCCGCGAGGAGTTGTGGCAATTGACCCTGGGCGACTTGTATACCCGCACTGCGATGCTGGCGTTCGAGGAGCTGGCCGAGCTGGGCGCGTACATAGTCATCGCCATCGGCACGATGGAATTCCTGTATGCCTGGTCACGCCTGCCCCAGACCCGGGAGATGGACCGACCGCGCCGGCCCGTAAGGCGACGCAAGCCGAACCGCCCCGACTAGCTCCGCCGGACCCAGCCGACAATCGCAACCAGGAACGCCAGCGCAAGCACCGGCAAGTTACCGGTCACTATGTAGGGAGTCGAGCCGGTGTGAGCTCGCACGCGGCCGCGCAATACAACGGTCTCGAATTGCGGGACCTGGTCAACAATAACGCCGTCAGGTCCGATAATCGCCGTAATTCCGGTATTGGTGGTCCGCAGCATCGGCCGCCCGGTTTCCAGGGATCGCATCCGCGCCATCTGCAGATGCTGATGGGGCGCGATGGAATCACCGAACCACGCATCATTGCTGACATTCACGAGCAGGCCGGACTCCGGCAGAAAATCGAGCTGCTCGGCACCGAAGGCGTCTTCGTAACAGATGCTGGGCGACAGCGCGACGTCACCGGCACGCAATGGCGGTTGATCGCGCTTCCCGTGGGCAGCATCCCGATACGGCAAACTCATCAGGCGCATCCATTCGCGTACGAAGTCCGGCACCGGGAAGAACTCTCCGAACGGTACGAGATGCCGCTTGTGATAGACGCCTTGCTGCGGGCCAACGGCCAGCAACGAGTTGTAGAACTGCTCCCGGTCGAAGTCATACACCATGATGCCCAGCAACAACTGCATGTCCCGGGCAACGGCTCGCTCCTGAACGTCGTCCAGATACGCATCCACCTCGTGTGCCATGGCCGGCACGGCGACTTCCGGCCAGACGACCAGGTCCGCTGGCGGGCCATTGAAAGTCAGGTCGCGATAAAGCCGCAGCGTCGGGCGCCGCTGTCGCGGCAGCCATTTCTGGTCCTGCGGAATAGAACCCTGCACGAGGGCGACGTCGAGCGCCGGGCCGTCCGCCCCGGTCCACTCTCGATCGGTCAGGACCCAGGTGCCGACCGCGAGTGCGAACAGGCCAATCGCAGCAATCACGCGATCGCGAGCGTCTCCCCGCCACAGGCAAAGCAACAGACCCGCGATCATCGCGGTCAGAAACGACACCCCGTAGACGCCGCCGACCGGCGCCCAGGCGGCCAGGGGGCCGTCCAGTTGCCCGTAGCCGAGACTCAACCAGGGGAAACCGGTCAATAGCCAGCCACGCAGCCATTCCATCAGCACCCAGGCACCCGGCCAGGCCAAACACCAGGAATAGGCCCGAATGCGCGACTCACTGCGAGCTACAAACCAGCCGCAGAGCGCGTGGTACGACGCCATCAGCGCGAACAGCGCCAGCATCAGAAACAGGGCCAGCCACAACGGTGACCCACCGAAACCATGAATGCTGATGATCAGCCAGTACGTGCCGGTGGCGAAAGCGGCAAAGCCGAAGGCAAACCCGCGCCACGCGGCCGTCCGTGGTGGGACGTCGTCCCAGCAGCGAAACAGCACCAGCAACAGCAGCGGCGCCAGCCAGAACAGATCGAACGGGGCGAACGCCAGCGGCAAAAGGCTGCCGGCGAGCGTTGCCGCCCACAGGCCGCGGTCTTGCAAGGCGGCGAGCACGCGCAAGGCGATCTTCCGGCTACGCCTGCGCCGGCGGCTCGGCCGGTGTGACTTCCAGTGAATGGACTCGTCGACGGTCGGCCTGGATCACCTTGAACCGGAAACCACCGAAATAGATCGATTCACCACGACGCGGTAATCGTCCCAACTCGTGAATCACGAGCCCGCCGATGGTGTCGTAATCCTCGTCGCTCAAGTCGATCCGGAAGTACTCGTTGAAATCCTCGATTCGAGTCAGCGCGCGCACACTAAACCGATGCGCGGCCAATTTCTGGATCGGGTCAGCCTCGAGCGGATCGTGCTCGTCACCGATATCGCCGACGATCTCCTCGAGTACGTCCTCGATCGTCAGAAGCCCGGCTATGCCACCATACTCATCGACGACGATCGACATATGATTCCGGCTGACGCGGATCTCCTTCAGCAAGGTGTTCAGTCGCTTGCTCTCGGGAACAAACACGGGCGGGCGCAGGTAGGGACCAATATCGAAAGTCGCGTCGGGCGTCTCCGAGAAAAACCGCAACAGATCTTTCGCCAACAAGATACCGACCACTTCATCACGCTCCTCGCCCAGCACCGGGTAACGCGAGTGCCCGCAATCGATGATCGTGTTCAAAATCTCTTCGCGTGAGGCGTCGCGGTCCAGCACGACCATATGGGAACGTGGCACCATCACGTCGCGCACCTGCGTTTCGGATACTTCCAGCACGTCCTTGATCATCGCCAATTCGTCGGCATCCAGGACGCTCTGCCAGCGCTTGTCCTGCAGAAGTTCCAGGAATTCCTCCCGGGTCGCCGGCTCGCCGAGCACGGCCTCCTTCAACCGCGAGTACCAGCCCGAACTACTTCGATCCTCCGGGTGCTTGTCGTCATTCATCGGGATCAGTCACGCTCGCTGCAGTAAGGGTCATCGAATCCGAAACCTGCCAGTACATCGGCCTCGAGCTTTTCCATGCGAGATGCGTCCGCGACCTGCTCATGATCGAACCCGAGCAGGTGCAGCGTGCCGTGCACCACCAGGTGTGCCAGGTGCGCCAGCGTCGTCTTGCCCTGCGTGCCGGCCTCGGCCGCCAGCACCGGCCAGCACACCACCAGGTCGCCCAGTTCGCCGAACTCGCCCGGCGGCAGGCCCGGCACGGCCGGTGCCGGAAACGCGAGCACGTTCGTCGGCCGTGGTGTTTGCCGGAACCGCTCGTTCAACTGGGCACTCTCGTCATTGTCGACTACCCGCAAACCCACGGCCACGGGTCCGACATTTGCACCCGCGGCGCGCAGCGTAGCCTCGATCCAGGCCGCCGGTGCCGCGTCCGCAGGCCAGGGCCAGTCATTGGCAAGTTGCAGCTCGACCTGCGGAACCGGCTCAGGCACGGGCATGGCAATCGCCGTCACCCGTCGGTCCCTGGTGCCGGCTTGCCGGCGCCGTTTTCGTGGGTTTCATACGCTTCGACGATCCGTTGGACCAGTGCATGTCTCACGACGTCACGGGGCGAAAAGTATGTGAAATCCACGCCGTTAACGCCGTCGAGCACGCGAATGACATGGCGCAGGCCGGAGGTCGCATTCCGCGGCAGATCGATTTGCGTGATGTCGCCGGTCACAACGGCGCGTGAGCCGAAGCCCATGCGCGTCAGGAACATTTTCATCTGCTCGACAGTCGTGTTCTGCGCCTCGTCGAGGATGATGAAACTCTCATTGAGGGAGCGACCCCGCATGAATGCCAGCGGTGCGACTTCGATGATGTTCCGGTCGACCAGCCGCGCCACCCGGTCGAAACCAATCATCTCGTACAGCGCGTCGTACATGGGCCGCAGGTACGGATCGACCTTCTGGGACATGTCGCCCGGTAGGAAACCGAGCCGTTCGCCAGCCTCCACCGCCGGACGAACCAGCACTATGCGCCGGACCTGGTCCTGCTCCAGCGCCTCGACCGCGCTCGCGACGGCCAGGTATGTCTTGCCGGTACCGGCGGGTCCGATGCCGAAACACAGATCGTTCTCGCGGATACCCGCCAGGTAACGGCGCTGGTTCGCGCCGCGCGGTCGGATCTGCAGGCGTCGGGTACGCACGACCTGTTCGGCATCCGCAGTTTGCGCAACCTCGTCGTCCGATTCGTTCACCGAGGATTCCTGCAGGCAAACGTGCACGCGCTCCGCGTCGATCGATTCGCGACCCGCCAGATCGTAGAGCTCGCGCAGCACCCGGGCCGCCGCCCGCGTCTTGGCGGCCGGTCCCATGACACGAAAATGATTGCCGCGATTACTGATGTGGATCCCGAGGCGTCTCTCGATCTGACGCAAGTGCTCGTCGAATTGGCCGCACAGATTTGCGAGCGCCGCATTATCGGCGGGCTCCAGCAGAACCTCCTGGGTTTCGGTGATGGTGTTCAAGCAGCTTTTGCCGCCAGGACGCGACCCCGCAGGGAATTCGGCAGCGCCTCGGTGATTTCCACGTCGGAAAAGTCACCGATTAACGAGCTATCACCATCGAAATTGACCCAGCGATTGTTTTCAGTCCGCCCGGTCAACTGTCGGGGTGTCTTTTTCGACGGTCCCTCGACAAGGATTCGCTGCCGCGAGCCGACCATACCGCGACTGATCGCCGCCGCCTGGTCGTTGATTAACGCCTGCAGGGCCTGCAGGCGGGCGAGTTTTTCTTCCTGTGGCACGGGATCGGGCAACGCCGCCGCCGGCGTGCCGGGACGGGCGCTGTAGACGAAGCTGAACGACTGATCGAAGCCGACCTCGGCGACCAGGTCCATCGTTGCAGCGAAATCCGTGGCGGTCTCGCCGGGGAACCCCACGATGATATCCGTCGAAACGCTGATATCCGGACGCACTTCCCGCAGGCCCCGGATCTTGTCCTTGTATTCCAGGCCCGTGTAACCGCGCTTCATGGCCGCGAGAATTCTGTCCGAACCGCTCTGCACCGGCAGGTGCAGGAAGTTCGCCAGCTTGCCGACATCCGCATACGCGTCGACCAGCCGGCGGTCGAAGTTCTGCGGATGCGACGTGGTGAAGCGGATGCGCTCGATCTCGGGCACCGCGGCAACATACCGAATCAATGCGGCCAGATCCGCCACGGCGCCATCGTGAGTCGGACCAAGGAAGGCGTTCACGTTCTGACCCAGCAGATTGATTTCCCGCACGCCCTGCTCCGCCAGGCGCATCACTTCCGCAACCACGTCGTCGAGGGGCCGGCTGATCTCCTCGCCGCGTGTGTAGGGCACGACGCAGAAGCTGCAGTACTTGCTGCAGCCTTCCATCACCGACACGTAGGCGGTCGGGCCATCTGCCCGCGGCGGCGGCAAACAGTCGAATTTCTCGATCTCCGGGAAGCTGACGTCGATCACCGTTCGGCCATGGTTGCGGACGCGGTCCACCATGACCGGCAGGCGATGCAGCGTTTGCGGACCGAACACAATGTCCACGCAGGGCGCGCGGCGCGCCAGGCCCTCGCCCTCCTGGCTGGCGACACAGCCGCCAACGCCGATGATGACGTCTGGGCGCCGCTCTTTGAGCTGTCGCCAGCGGCCGAGCAGGGAGAACACCTTCTCCTGCGCTTTTTCGCGCACGGAACAGGTATTCAGCAACAGCACATCGGCGTCGTGTGGCTGATCGGTTGTCTCCAGCCCATGACTCGCCGCGAGCACATCCACCATCTTGGTGGTGTCGTACTCGTTCATCTGGCAACCGAAGGTCTTGACGTATAGTTTTCCTGGCATGACCAGGGCGCGTTCGCTTCCTCTCGCGGCCGGCGGCGGCGACCCTGGACGGGGTCGCCGGGTCCAAATTCAGACTAGCGGATGAAGCCCATACTTTCCAGCTTCACAAAGATCCGGTGCGCCGCGAGCTCGGGTGACAGCCCGCTCGTATCGATTACCAGCTCGGGATTCGCCGGCGTCTCGTAAGGATCCGAAATGCCCGTGAATTCCTTGATGATGCCGGCACGCGCTTTCGCATAGAGACCCTTGCGATCGCGCTGCTCGCAGACTTCCAGCGGGGTCGAGACGTGCACCTCCACGAAGCCCCCGGCGGATTCCACGACGTCCCGGACTCGGCGCCGCGTTGCGGCATACGGCGCGATCGGCGCGCAGATTGCCACACCCCCGTTTTTTGTGATTTCCGTCGCGACGAAGCCGATTCGCAGGATGTTGAGGTCGCGGTGTTCCTTCGAGAACCCCAGCTCGCTCGACAGGTTCTTGCGCACGATGTCACCGTCCAGCAGCGTGACACGCCGGTCGCCGTTTTCCAGCAATTTCACGAGCAGCGCATTCGCTATCGTCGACTTGCCGGAACCTGACAGTCCGGTGAAGAACACCGTGAATCCCTGTTTGTGCCGCGGCGGGTACGAACGCCGCAGTTCAGCGACGACTTTCGGATACGAGAACCATTCCGGAATGTCGAGACCTTCCTGCAGGCGCCGCCGGAATTCCGTACCGGAAATATTGAGAATCTTTTCACCCTGGCGCGTTTCGTTTGCAGGTACGTGCTCGGCCCGGTCCTCGACATAGACCATCATCTGGAAAGGCACCATCGAGATATCCAGTTCCTGCTCGTGCTCGCGGTACAAGTCCTGCGCATCGTAGGGCCCGTAGAACGGCTCACCCTTCGAATCGTCGCCGGGACCGGCATGATCGCGACCGACGATGAAATGCGTGCAACCGTAGTTCTTGCGGATAATTGCGTGCCACAGGGCTTCGCGCGGTCCCGCCATGCGCATTGCCAGCGGCAGCAGACTGAGCGTCGTCGTCTGCTCCGGATACTCCGCCAGCACATGCTCATAGCATCGCACCCGCGTGTAATGATCGACGTCGCCTGGTTTGGTCATGCCGACCACTGGCTGGATCAGCAGATTGGCCTCGGCTTCACGAGCGGCGCGGAACGTCAACTCCTGGTGCGCCCGGTGCAACGGGTTGCGTGTCTGAAACGCGACGACTTTGCGCCAGCCCAGCTTGCGAAATCGCCCGCGCAGTTCGGCCGGCGAATCACGCAACAGGCGGAAATCGTAGTGAGTCGGTGGTTCCACGCCGCGCAGTTTGCCGCCCAGGTAGACCGGGCCGGCCACATTCATCAGGTAATGCACCGCCGGATGCAGTTGGTCAGTGCTGCCGAATGCCTGTTGCGCCTCGGCAGTCTTGTCGGGCACCCATTTGTCCGATACTTCCAGCGTCGCGACCAAAACGCCTTCCTGGTCACGCAAGGCAAACGTCGCGCCGCTGTCGATCTGCTCGGCGAATTCCTGACTGACATCCAGCGTGATCGGAATCGGCCACAAGGTCCCGTCACTGAGGCGCATGGATTGCAGCACCGCATCATAGTCGGCCTGCGTCATGAAGCCTTCCAAAGGCGAAAACGCGCCGTTGAGCAGCAACTCGATGTCGCAAAGCTGGCGGGGCGTCAGGTCCCAGGACGGATAGTCCCGGGCCCGCTGCTGTTCATCTTCGGCGGCGGATTCTCCCAGATAGAGTTCCTTGAGCACGCCGCCGTGGGGTTCTTTGTAGGCACCCATCGTTACGTTTCCTGGTCGGGTTGTTCTGTAAAGAGCTGTCGGTCCAAACGAAAGCGGCGCACCGTGCGGTGCGCCGACTCGGCAGGTCAGCTGTGACCAGCAGACCCTGGATTATTCAAAACGGAATATCGTCGTCCTCGAATTCCGGTACCGGCTGCGCCGCCGGTTGGCGCGACCCGCCACTGGCTGCCGCCGGTGCCATCGCCGGCGCCGCGCCACCGCGACCACCCAGCATCTGCATCTGGTCGGCCACGATTTCAGTGGTGTAGCGATCGTTGCCGTCGCGGTCCTGCCATTTGCGCGTGCGGAGCCGGCCTTCCACGTAAACCTGTGATCCCTTGCGGAGGTATTCGCTGACGATTTCGGCGAGACGGTTGAAGAACACGATGTTGTGCCACTCGGTCCGCTCCGTCTGCTCACCGGTCTGCTTGTCCTTCCAGCTCTCGGTCGTGGCGATCCGGACGTTCGCGACCGCACTGCCGCTGGGCATATAGCGGGTGTCCGGGTCCGCCCCGAGGTTGCCAATCAGGATTACCTTGTTCACTCCGCGCGCCATGCCGGCCCCCTGGCTTAAGCCTCTGTTTTAATTGAGTTTTTCGGGCGCATCGCCCGACCCCCGTCGATGGGGGTGATTATTGTATGCGCCCGCCGGCCAAAAGACACGCGCGTAACCGGCATAACTATATGAATTTGCGTTGGACGTCCGTTTGGGTCGCGTCAGCGAAAGCCCTTATAGTTGAGTGTTTGGCCCGACCGGCGCAGCACAGACATGCAGACCATCAGTATCCGCGGGGCGCGGACCCATAATCTCCAGGACATAAACCTGGATTTGCCGCGCGATCGGCTGATCGTCATTACCGGCTTGTCCGGCTCGGGCAAGTCGTCGCTGGCGTTCGACACCGTTTACGCGGAAGGCCAGCGTCGCTACGTCGAATCGTTGTCGGCCTATGCCCGGCAGTTCCTTTCCATGATGGAGAAGCCGGACGTCGACCACATCGAGGGCCTGTCGCCGGCCATTTCCATCGAACAGAAGTCCACGTCCCACAATCCCCGGTCGACGGTCGGCACCGTAACCGAGATCTACGACTACCTGCGCCTGCTCTATGCGCGGGCCGGTCGCCCGCGCTGCCCCGATCACGGCGAGGACCTGGAAGCCCAGACCGTCAGCCAGATGGTCGACCAGGTACTGGCGCTGGATGAGGGCACGCGGCTGATGCTGCTGTCACCGGTGGTACAGGAGCGCAAGGGCGAACACCAGCAACTGCTGGCCGACCTGCGGGCCCAGGGTTTCGTGCGCGCCCGTATCGACGGGGAGATCTACGAGCTGGATGATCCGCCGAAACTCGACCTGCGCCGCAAGCACAACATCGACGTCGTGGTGGACCGTTTCAAGGTTCGCGACGACATCGGCCTGCGCCTGGCGGAGTCGTTCGAGACTGCGCTGAAGCTCGCCGACGGCGTCGCCAAGATTGCGTGGATGGATGACAGCGGCAAAGCCGAGCTGCTGTTCTCCGATCGTTTCGCCTGTCCCATTTGCAGCTACAGCATCGTGGAACTCGAACCGCGTCTGTTTTCATTCAACAACCCGGTCGGCGCCTGTCCCGCGTGCGATGGCCTGGGTGTGCGCCAGTACTTCGATCCCGCGCGTGTCGTGCGCAATCCGGAAGTCAGCGTGGCTGGTGGCGCCATTCGCGGCTGGGACCGCCGGAACCTCTACTACTTCCAGATGATTCAGTGCCTGGCGGATCACTACGACTTCGATATCGAGGCGCCGTACGAGGACCTGCCGGAAGACGTGCGCGAGGTGCTGCTCTATGGCAGTGGCGATGACGAAATTCATTTCGAGTACTTGACCGGGCGCGGAGCCACGGTCAGCCGCACGCATACTTTCGAAGGCATCATCCCCAACCTGGAGCGGCGATACCGCGAAACGGAATCGACCGTCGTACGCGAGGAACTCGCGAAATACCTGAGCGTCCAACCCTGCCCGACCTGTGGCGGAACGCGCCTGAACACCGCGGCGCGCAATGTGTTTATCCAGGACCAGTCGATACCGGAAATCACCAGTCGTTCCGTCAGCAGTGCCCTGGCATTCTTCGACGGGCTGCAACTGGCCGGCTGGCGCGGTGAAATCGCCACCAAGATCGTGAAGGAGATTCACGATCGCCTGCGTTTCCTCGCCGACGTCGGGCTGGAATACCTGACCCTGGATCGCAGCGCCGAATCCCTGTCCGGCGGCGAAGCGCAACGCATTCGACTGGCGAGCCAGATCGGCTCCGGCCTGGTCGGCGTGATGTACATCCTCGACGAACCGTCGATTGGTCTGCACCAGCGGGATAACCAGCGGCTGCTGAATACGCTGATGCATCTGCGCGATCTCGGCAATACCGTGATCGTCGTCGAGCACGACGAAGAGGCGATCATGAGCGCCGATCACGTGATCGACCTCGGTCCCGGGGCCGGCGTGCACGGCGGGCAAATCGTCGCCGAGGGCAAGCCGGCCGACATTCTCAAGAGCAAGCCCTCGCTGACCGGTGCCTACCTGTCCGGTCGGCGCCGAATCGAGATCCCGACACAGCGACACGACGTCGACGACCAGGTTCAACTGGTTGTTCGCGGTGCCCGCGGTAACAACCTGCAACAACTCAACGTCGCGATCCCGCTGGGTGTGATGACCTGCATCACCGGCGTATCCGGGTCCGGCAAGTCGACGCTGATCAATGACACGCTGTACCGTGCCGCGGCCGGGACGATCAATAAGAGCAACTACGACCCGGCGCCGCACGACGGCATCGATGGCCTGGAGCAAATCGACCGGGTGATCGACATCAGCCAGAGCCCGATCGGCCGCACGCCGCGCTCCAACCCGGCGACCTACACCGGCTTGTTTACAACAATCCGGGAACTCTATGCCGGCACGCAGGAAGCACGGTCACGCGGCTACAAACCCGGGCGTTTCAGTTTCAACGTGAAGGGCGGCCGCTGCGAAGCCTGCCAGGGCGACGGCGTGATTCGGGTGGAGATGCATTTCCTGCCTGACGTGTACGTGCCCTGCGACGTCTGCCACGGCCAGCGCTACAACCGGGAAACCCTGGACATCCGCTACAAGGGCAGGAACATTCACGAAGCGCTGGAAATGACGGTCGAGGACGCGGTCGACTTTTTTGCCAATGTCCCGGTCATTGCGCGCAAACTGCAGACCCTGATGGACGTCGGCCTGTCGTACATCAAGCTCGGGCAGAACGCGACCACGCTATCCGGTGGTGAAGCCCAGCGCGTGAAGCTCGCCAAGGAACTGTCGAAACGCTCCACCGGACAGACCTTATATATCCTGGATGAACCGACCACCGGGCTGCATTTTCATGACATCGCGCACTTGCTCGAAGTGCTGCACCAGTTGCGCGACCAGGGCAACACCGTGGTGGTGATTGAACACAATCTCGATGTCATCAAGACCGCCGACTGGATTATCGACTTAGGGCCGGAAGGCGGCGACGGCGGCGGTACCGTGGTCGCGCAGGGCACACCGGAAGACGTCGCCGCGACGCCCGGCTCCTATACCGGCGAATACCTGGCCAACTTGTTGAACGGCAGCGTAAAACGCAAGACCCGCGGTGCCGCCTGAAAAAGACTACCCCGCCCGCGAGCTTGGCGACATCAAAGTTTCGGGACCGTCGCCCGACAGGGATGTCGGGCGCGAGCCTACAGGGATGTATTCACGGCGTGTCCCGAAACTCGATGTCGGCAGGCTCGCGGGCGGCATTGCCCGTTGAGGCGAGATCGTTAACCGAGTTTGCGGATTCCGACGGCGTGCCGGATTTCCGCGAGGTACGGCGTGGCGAGCTCGCGCGCCCGCTCCGCACCGGCCTTCAGCACGGCCTCCACGTGACCCGGATCGGCGATCAGCCGGTTGTACTCATCCCGTTTGTCCCGCAGGTGTTCGTTCAGATACTCGAAGAGTTCCTGCTTCGCTTCACCCCAGGCAATGCCGTTCGCATATTTCTCGCGCATTGCCTGCGTCTCGTCCGAGGTCGCGAAGGCGCGGTAGATATCGAACACGGTCGAGTCATCCGGGTCTTTCGGTTCGCCCGGCTCGAGCGAGTTCGTCTTGATCTTCATGATCAGTTTGCGCAATTTCTTCTCGGGCACGAACAGTGGAATCGTGTTGTTGTAGCTCTTGCTCATCTTGCGCCCATCGAGCCCGGTCAGCACGGCCGTATGTTCGCCAATCTCCGCTTCCGGCAGCACGATCAGTTCGCCGTAGATGTGGTTGAAGCGCTGCGCGATATCGCGCGCCATCTCGACATGCTGCTTCTGATCCTTGCCGACCGGCACCTTGTTCGCCTTGAACATCAGAATGTCGGCGGCCATCAGCACGGGATAGCAAAACAGCGCCATGTTGATGCCCTTGTCGGGATCGCGATCACCGGCATCCGTGTTCGCCTGCACGGCGGCCTTGTACGCATGCGCGCGATTCATCAGGCCTTTTGCAGTGACCGACCCGAGAATCCAGGTGAGCTCCGGGATCTCCGGGATATCGGTCTGCCGGTAGAAGACCGAACGCTCCGTATCGAGGCCGCAGGCCAGCCACGTCGCCGCGACTTCCAGGCTGGATCGGTGAATCCCCTCCGGGTCCTGGCTCTTCACCAGCGAGTGGTAGTCGGCCAGGAAATAAAAGCTGTTGATGTCTTCGCTGTGGCTGGCCTCGATGCCCGGCCGATACGCCCCGGCGTAGTTGCCGAGGTGCGGCGTGCCGGTGGTTGTGATGCCGGTCAGATAGGTCAGTTTGCTCATGCTGTGTAGTGATGCAGTGCGGGAACCTCGCCCCGCGGGCGGCCAATAATGCCCGAAGCCGGCCGGCCTGAATACCGGTCGGCGTGGGCCCCGCCACACTGATATATTGCGACCGCAATGAGCAATGTGGACGGGAACATCTACGCGGACCACGTGGCCACGCTGCGGGAACGTTATGACGCCGCGCTGGCGGCCACCGGCTTCGACGCGGTGATCATCGGCGCCGGCCGTGACAGCCTGCATTTCCAAGACGACCAGGGGCCAACCTTTCAGCCGAACCCGCAGTTGCAACAGTGGTTCCCGGCGACCAATCACGCGGGCGCGTGCCTACATTACCGGCCAGGCGACCAGCCGGTCGCCGTGGTCTGCCAGCCGGACGATTACTGGCATATCCCGCCGGATCCCCCGGGCACGCCCTGGGCCGAACACATTGATATACGGGTCGTAGCCAAACCGGAGGAGACCGCCGGCGCATTGCCGGAATCACCCGGCAAGGTCGGGCTGGTTGGCCCGGAGAACCAGTGGAATGGCAACGGTCCCGCCGGCGAGCGGAATCCGCAGCCGCTGCTCGATGCGCTGCATTTCGCCCGTGCTGTAAAAACTCCTTGGGAAATCAAGCAGATGCGAGCAGCGACGCGTGCCGGCGTTGGCGGTCATCGCGCCGCGGCCGAGGCCTTCGAGGCCGGCGCCACTGAATTCGAAATCCTGCTGGCCTTCCTCGGCGCCAGCCGGCACACGGCTGCTGAATTGCCCTACGCTGCGATCGTTGCCGGCGATGAACACGCCGCGACTCTGCACTACCAGCACTACCGCCGCGTCGGTGCCCCCGTACACAGCCTGCTGATCGATGCCGGCTGCGGCAAATTAGGTTACGCATCCGACATTACGCGGACGTATGCAAAACCCGCAGATGCCGAATTTGTCGCGTTGATTGCGGCGATGGATCGACTGCAGCAGACGCTGTGCAAACGCGTCGCGCCCGGCATGCCGTTTGCCCGACTGCACCACGCGGCGCACGTATTGCTTGGCAACCTGCTGGAACGGGAAGACCTGATCAACGCATCGCCCGAAGCAATCGTCTCGACCGGTATCACGCGGCTGTTCTTTCCGCATGGCCTCGGCCACCTGCTTGGTCTGCAGGTGCATGACGTCGGCGGTCACCAGGCCGATCCACAAGGTAACTCGATTAAAGCACCGGACGCGTATCCCAAGCTCCGGCTGCTCCGCACGCTCGAGCCAGGCATGACACTGACCATTGAGCCCGGCCTTTATTTCATCGAGTCACTGCTGGCCGAGCTGCGCGAACACGAACTCGCCGAACAGGTGAACTGGGACAAGATCGAACGCCTGCGGCCCTGTGGCGGCATTCGGATCGAGGACAATTTGGTGGTCACGGAACGCGGTAGCGAAAACCTGACGCGCCAGGCGTTCAACAAAGAACCCGATCAATAAAGGAGAAACACCATGTTAACGGTGACAAGTCCATCAGCGAATTCGAGGGGGCGTTGATTCCCGGCCTGGAGATCAAGGGCTTCGATCCAGACCAGGAGGCGGAAGCCGAAGCCTGGTTAGCGGAAAACTGAGCCCGATGATGTTGTCCCGGCCGCGGCCACGGAAACCCGTCGCATCATGGTGTCAAGTATTCGATGGACCGGGGGCGCCCTGCTCGACGTAGAGCGCCTGCGCCGGCAGCCCCAAGCTGGTACCAGCCTGGTTCACGATTTCGAGTAAGTGCATGTTCAATTCTTCGGCAATGCCGAGATATTCGGCCCAGTCAGTCGTGTTCAGGTAGGCATAGACCTCCACCAACAGTGCGTCATTGGCGATTTCCTTGAAGCGCGCGCGGTAGTTGTCCTTCAGGACCCTGTCATGTGAGCCCAGCAGTTTGCGAATTGCCTCGAGTATCTGCTCGATCTGCTGCGGCGTGGTGTCGTACTTCAGCCGCAGAATCGGCCGGTACCAGATCTTCCGGCGTGCGGAAATGTTGTCAATCGCCTCGTTAGCGAGATGCGCGTTCGGTATCGCGATAACTGTGTTGGCGAGCGTACGAATGCGTGTCGTGCGCAGGCCAATCTCTTCAATTGTTCCGGTTTCTTTGCCAACGCGGCAGAAATCGCCGACCCGGATCGGTTGCTGGGTGTAGAGTGTGATGGCGCCGAACACGTCTTCCATCGGCTTCTGCAAAGCCAGGGCGACCGCGATGCCGCCGACACCGAGCCCAGCCAGTACCGTGGTGATATTGATTCCGAGCTGATCCAGGTACACCAGTACTGCCCCGATTGCGAGCAGTAACTTGATCGCATTGGTCGCGGGACGCAGCAACACGACCGCCCCGGGCCGACCCCGCTGCTCCAGGCGCGTGGCATAGATTTCGCGGACAAGATTCACGCCCGCGAACAGGAACCAGATTGTCACCAGTACCGGCACGGGCGACGCCTGGCGGATAGCTTCCGCGGCCGCGCCGCGGCCGAGCGAACCGGCCGTGGTACTCATGGCCAGGACCACCAGCCAAAGGCCAGCGGGCAGAATCAGGAAGCGGAAAATCCGTCGGTGCGACGGGGAATGCGGATCGCCGAGCGTGCGACGGATCACCAAAGCGATCAGGAATACCAGGCAATACACGATTCCACCAACGACAAATGTAATCACCCATTTGAACAGTTCATAGCCAAGGAAGCTGACCTGGGGCAGACTGCGTCGAAAGTTCTCGATGGCTTCCGGGTAACCGAAAGCGTCATACAGCTCCGGTATCAGTGACACCGTGGCATTGGAAACCTTCCAGATAAAGACACCGTCGCCTCGCGGCACCCGCTGCATATACAGCTGGTATTCCTTGCCCCGGTCTTCGTCCAGGACAACACCGATGGAGTCCCGGTAATCCGGCAGGCCGTCGTTGCCGCGCCCTGCCGGATTGTCGATCAGGTCGTGTACATCTTCCCAGGCGGCGCGCTCGATGATGACATCCAGGCGACGCGCCAGTTGCGCGCCCGTCAATTTCCTCGCATCGCCGTACAGGTTCCGGAGATCGAGGTACTCGGCAGCGGTCTCATAGTCTCCCGCATCGGCCGCAGCCATGAAACCGTCCCCACTGCGCCGTGGCGTGCCGCGGTCGAATGCGTCGATCGGGATATCGAGTCGTTCGGCGGCCGGCGAACCAGAATCCTGGGCACCCGCTTGCGGGCCAACCAGTGCCAGCCCGATCACGAGAAACAGCGCGGTTCTAATGTTGCGCATCTGGCAGATCCTCGTCGACGTGTAGCCAGGCAATGGCCGCGTCGCGATAATCGTGGAACCCGGCCGGCCAGGAATCAGGATCGTCGAGGATCCCGACCGTTATGTAGATGCGCTCCGGCCGCGGTTTGTAACCGAAGCAGACACTGCTGCCACAATCGGGGCAGAAACCGCGCCAGCCTACTTCGCTGGAATCGTAGCGATTCATTTCGCCTAGCCAGTTGACTTTGTCGCTCTCGAACGTCGCGAACGTGGCGACCGCAGCACCCAGTGCGCGGCGGCACATCTCGCAGTGGCAATGCGTGACGCGTCGGGGCGGCACGGAAGCTGCAAATTTCACGCTGCCACACAGGCAGGATCCCGTTACAGCGGCTGATTCGTTCATTGCCGAGACCCCGCGAAGCTCATCCAGCTAGCCGTTTGGACGGATAATGATCTTACCCTGCCGGGCAATGCCGGTGCGCTGCTGGTGGGCAATGGCTTCCTGCGCCTGTTCCAGCGTATAGGCCGCGGCGATTTTTGCCCGCAGCTCGCCGCGTCCAATTAGCCCAGCCAGGCGTTCGTAAACGGTGGCCATTTCGTCCGGCGAGCGGTCGTTCTTCAAGTTCATGCCCTCGAGCGAAATCTTGCGCAGAAACATGTCCTGAAACGCCATGTGGCAATCCAGACCGGTCATGAAGCCGTAGTTGATCACGCGCCCAGCGGGTGCCAGACAACGCGCGATGACCCGCGTCGCCGGCCCGGCGACGCAGTCGATACCGGCCAGGATGGCGGCATCATCGGTAGCTGCTGCAACCTGCCGCTGCATGTCATCCGGATCGCCGGTGTCAACCAAAACAACATCCGCCCCGAGGGCCTGCAGTTCATCGATAAGCTCCGGTCGCCGCACCAGCGAGACCGTGTGCACGCCTTTCATCCGAGCCAACGCGATCAGGAAGCGGCCGCAGCTCGAATTTGCACCATTCTGAATCATCCATTCGCCGCGCTGCGCGCGGGCGTAGTCCTCCAGGAGCAGAAAAGCGGTCAGACCGTTGATCATCGCGAGCGCCAATTGATCGGCGTCACCGTCCGGCGCCGCAATCAGATCCGCGGCTTTGACGCAGCCGCAGTCGCGAAAGGCACCCGTACCACGCGGGACGAATACCCGGTCACCGATCTGCCAAACCGTGACTTCCGGACCCAACGCTTCAACGCGGGCGACGCCTTCCTCGCCCATCCAACGCGGCACACCAAAAAAGCGAAACCCCGGATCTCCATGGATGAACTTAACGTCCGCGAGGTGCATCGCGGCTGCCTCGACGCGGATCAGCACTTCGTCCGGCTGAGGACTGGGATCTGGCGCTTCGACCAGTTGCACGACTTTGGTTGGATCACCAAAGTCGGTTTGGCGCAGCGCTCTCATTCGGAAGAACTCGCGCTGTCCTCGGCCAGCTGGATCTGGGCACCGCAAGTACGAGCCCGATCTATATCCCGCACCTGCCAGTTATCCAGCCCGATTCGCGTCGGCCCGTCGAACCAGTCTTCGCCGATTCGCTCGACCGCATCGTCGAGGCTTTCGACGCCAAGCGAAAGCAGAAAAAAGCCCTCGCCGTGCTCGGCGAGGAAGCGGCCGGGTACCGTGTCGGGCTCGGTCGGCTGCGCCAGTACCAGCCAGGTCGAGCCGAGCTGGAAGCGGGCGATGTCCACGCCGCGGCCGTCGAGCCGGTCCCGGGAGGTCACGGGCTGATTTAACAATCGCTCCCAGACCGGAACCGCGGCCTCGAGGTCACGCACGATGAAATTGATGTGGTGAATACCGCTCATTCGAAGCCGCTCCTGTGCCCGGACAGCGGGCCAAATGCTAACAGCCTGAGGTGCTTACATCTGATAGATTAGATCTCTTTGCTCCGCAAAATCTGCTGATGAGACCTGCCCCATATCTACCAGTCGTCACTGTGATGCTGCTGAGCGGCATCGTGCTGGCTGCGTGCGACCAGTCCGGCGATATGGGACCGGCGGGCGGTATGGGCGGGCGCATGGGCGGCGCACCGGTGGCCGTGGTTGCGGTGCCGGTCGAGGCCCGGCCCTTCACTGATGAATTCACCGCGCTGGGGACGGCCCGGTCGAACGAGTCCATCGAGGTCACATCGCGCATCTCCAGTGTCGTTACCCGGATCGCCTTCGAGGAAGGCCAGGAAGTCGCGGCAGGCGAGCTACTCGTCGAACTGGACAACCGCGAGCTGTCGGCGACGCTGGCGAAGGCCGAAGCGGAACTCAAGAAGGTGTCCAGCCAGTTCGATCGTCGTGAGGCGCTGGCGGCGACACGGGTGATCTCCGAAGACGAACTGGAAGAACTGGCCGCCGATGTCGCCATTGCCGAGGCGGAAGTCCGCGCGGCCCACGCTCGGGTGAAAGATTCCTATATCCGCGCACCGTTCGCGGGCACCGTGGGCCTGCGGCGCATCAGTCTCGGTGACCTGGTGGGCCCCGATACGTTGATTACGACGCTGGACGACATGGCCACGTTGAAACTGGAATTCACCGTGCCGGAGGCATTCATCGGTACGCTCAGCGAGGATATGCCGATCGAAGCGGCAAGCAGCATTTACCCGGAGCGGACTTTTGCCGGCATGGTGCGCACCATCGACCCGCGCGTAGACCCCGCGACCCGGTCGGTCTCGGTCGTTGCGGAAATGCCGAATCGCGACCGGCTGGTGCGCCCCGGCATGTTTCTGACCGTGAAACTGCAACGTCAGCGCGACGATGTGCTGCTGGTGCCAGAACAGGCGCTGGTGCCGCGGCAGGGACGCCAGTACGTGTTCGTGATCGAGGACGGCAAGGCCGTTGAAAAAGAAGTCGAGCTGGGCATTCGCGCACCCGGGCTGGCCGAGATCCGCCAGGGCCTGATCTCCGGCGAGGTCGTAATAACCGAAGGCACGCAAAAAGTTCGCAGCGGCGCGCCCGTGCAAATTGCCACCAGCGGCTGATCCGCCACCAGCATGATCATTTCCGAGATTTCCGTCCGTCGACCCGTTTTCGCCGCGGTGATCAGCCTGGTGCTGATCATTCTCGGCCTGCTGGCACGAAATGAACTCGCCGTGCGCGAGTACCCGGACATGGATCCACCCGTCATTTCGATCGACACCGAATACCGGGGCGCGTCGGCCGAAGTCATCGAACGACGAATCACCCAGGTCATCGAAGATGAAATCGCCGGTATTGCCGGCGTGCAGAAGCTGACCTCGACCAGTCGCGACGAGCGTTCCCAGATCACGGTCGAGTTCGACGTGAATCGCGATGTCGACGGTGCCGCGAACGATATTCGAGAACGCATCTCCCGCGTGCTCGGGCGGCTGCCGGAAGAAGCCGAGGCACCGCGGGTCATGAAACAGGACGCCGGCATGGACGCCACGATGTACATCGACATGTCCAGCCAGGCGCGTTCCCTGATGGAGCTGACGGACTTCGCGGATCGCAACCTGGTCGACCGGCTGTCCGTGATCGACGGTGTCGCGACCGTCCGGCTCAGCGGCGCTCGCTACATGGCGATGCGCATCTGGCTCGACCGGGAGGCGATGGCGGCCCGTGGCCTGACTGTGCAGGACATCGAAGACACCCTGCGGCGCGAAAACGTCGAGCTGCCGGCCGGGCGCATCGAGTCGACAGAACGTGAATTCACCCTGCGCACCGATACCGGCCTAGACCAGCCGGAAGACTTCGAGAACCTGGTGCTGAAACGCAGCGACAACTACGTGGTGCGACTCGGGGATATCGCGGATGTGCGGCTGGAACCGGAGAACACCCGCCGCATCGCACGCTCCAACGGTATCCCGGGCATCAGTCTCGGCATCGTGCCGCAGACCAAGGCCAATATCCTGGCCGTGAACCAGGCCGTCATCGACGAACTCGATAGCCTGCAGGGCTCAGTTATTCCGAATGACATTACCATCGCCGTTAACGTCGATTTCTCGGTGTTCATTCGCCAGTCCATGCGCGAAGTGTTGAAGGCACTGGCCTATGCGCTGGGCATGGTGCTGCTCGTGATTTACGCCTTCCTCGGCTCCATGCGCGCGACGATCATCCCGGCGGTAACGATTCCGGTCGCGATCATTGCGACGTTTATTGTGATGGCCGCGTTGAACTTCTCCGTGAATACCTTGACGCTGCTGGGCCTCGTACTGGCGATCGGGCTGGTGGTTGATGACGCGATCGTCGTGCTCGAAAACATCGTCAGGCGCCAGGAACAGGGCGAGCCGCCGCTGTTGGCGGCCATCGACGGCAGTCACGAAATCGGCTTCGCGGTGGTTGCGACCACGGTGGTCCTGGTCGCGGTCTTCCTGCCGATTTCCTTCATGTCGGGCAACATTGGGCGCCTGTTCGGGGAATTCGGTATCTCGCTGGCGGCCGCCGTGGCTTTCTCGAGCCTGATCGCGCTGACGCTGGTGCCGATGCTGGCATCGAAGCTGTTCCCCACCAAAATCGAGCGGCGCCCGTTCGCGGCGACCATCGATCGCGGCTTCAAGTGGCTCACGGTCCGGTATCGCAAGCTCCTCGAGCCCCTGGTCCGGCGTCCCTGGCTAGCCCTGGTGACAATCGCGCTGATCGGCGGAACTAGCTATGCCATGTTCGACGCACTGCCCGCCGAATATGCGCCGGTCGAGGATCGCGGCATGATGTTCGTGTGGATGCGCGGCCCGGAGGGCGCGTCGCCGGACTACATGGATCGGCAGGTGCGCCAACTGGAGCGCATGGCCATACCGCTGGTCGACCAGGGCTATGCGCGGCGCATCCTGGCCCGGTCCGGCGCGGCCAATGCCGGCGGCGACGTGAACACCACGTTCTCTTACATCCCGCTCGTGGAGTGGAAAGCGCGCGACAAGTCGGCCATGCAAATCGCGGCGGAGCTGGGCGCGGAGGTGCGCGCGATTCCGGGCGTCATCGGCCTGGTGATGCTGCCGCCGAGCCTGAATATCCGCAGTTCCGGTCAGCCGCTGATCGTCGTGCTGGGCGGCACCGACTACCAGCAGCTCGCGGAATGGTCAGAGCGCGTAATCCAGCGCGCCGAGGAAAACCCGAACATCCTCGGGCTGCGGTCGGATTACTTCGAGCGCAAACCGAAAATCCAGGTCAACGTGGATCGTAACCGCGCATCTGATCTCGGCGTGTCGCTGTCGACGGTCGGCCGTACACTGGAAACGATGCTCGGCTCGCGCGTGGTCACCACCTTCGTGAAGCGCGGTGAGGAATACAATGTGCTCTTGCAGGCAAGACCCGAGGACCGGGCGACGCCATCGGATCTGGCGAACATCTACGTTCGGTCAGAGCGCACCGGCGAGCTGATCCCGTTGGCCAACCTCGTGCAACTCACCGAGGTCTCCGGTCCGCTGGAGTTGAAGCGCTTTGACCGGCTGCGTTCCATTAGCCTGACGTC